>NZ_JAUOSH010000030.1:0-55465 GCF_030548765.1 Shewanella sp. 3_MG-2023
GGAGCGGTAGTTCAGTTGGTTAGAATACCGGCCTGTCACGCCGGGGGTCGCGGGTTCGAGTCCCGTCCGCTCCGCCAACATAAAGACGAAAGCCTCATCGAAAGATGAGGCTTTTTTCGTTGCGTCGAATAAATATCATCATTCTATGATGATATTTAGTTTTAATATTAAGCATTTATTCCAGATGTCAGCAATGATGATATTTTTTACTTTTTAGATTAATTAAAAAACTATGAAGTATTTTAAAATCATTAATTTGAGTGTTTATTGTTCACTTTGTTGATGTTACTACTGTTGTAAATTGTTATATTTCCTCTCACTTATGCTAAATCGTAAATTCTTAGCTGGTTTCTCAAACTCGAAGCGTTAGGTTTTAACGATATCTAAAGCCGTTTCACCTAAGCCGTTATGACCTATTAAAGACTTTAGTTCTAAACTGGTGAAGGGCAATAGCTCTATATGCAGTTCATATCACTTGTAAGTGTTTATAAGCGACTATTCGTTGCGATTGGTAATTGTGCTGCTTGTACTCAGCAAGTCATTTGTAAGTCTCCTTAAGCTCAGTTACGTAACTGTTTAAGTAGAGTATGTGATCCGACATCATGTAAATACCGTATGTAAGTGAGCTTCGCATTGCCAAAATAGCAAAGTAGATTATAAATTGCTTAATTTGGCTGAAAAACCCACAGTCAGTACGTTTGTGATAAATAATGCTTTACCTTTCGCAGTGGTTTTAGCATAATGCATTCCGTCAACAGGGGTATAGTTCCAATTGGTAGAACAGCGGTCTCCAAAACCGATGGTTGCGAGTTCGAGTCTTGCTACCCCTGCCAAATTTAGAAGGCCTAGCAGAAATGCTAGGCCTTTGTCTTTTCTGGCTTTTAATCAATTTAATTATTTTTGAATATTAACAAAAGTGATATGTTGATTGCTATTTAACGTTCAAAGTCCAACATCAATAAGTTAGTTTAAACATTTATTCGATTAACGTGTCAGCCTTCAATTTCAATTACCTTTCTTAATTAATATTTGCTATGAGTTAAGTTGCTTGATGCAGAAATACAATATATCTTGCTGCTTATGGTAGTCTGTTGAAAATTGCTTATACAATCCAAGCCTATGATAAATAACTTTTATAACATTAATGCTGAATCATTTTATAATGATACCGTCAATGTAGATTTATCCCTTTTGTACGAAATCTTCATTCCTCTATTAAAGCCGAATGGGCATATTATTGATGCTGGCTGCGGAAGCGGACGAGATAGCTTGTATTTTTTAAAGCAAGGCTTCGAAGTGAGTGCATTTGATGCAAGTGAGAGTTTAGTGCTAAAAGCATCTGAACTAACGGGGATTGATGTTGAACTAAACACTTTTGATTGTTTTAAAGCTTCATCATTGGCTGATGGTATTTGGGCTTGCGCCTCTTTATTACATGTAGCTAGTAATTTACTGCCAGCTTCATTCGCTAATTTATCTAGAAGTTTAAGGGATGGTGGTTATCTTTATTGTTCTTTTAAGTATGGTGTTAGTGATGTAGAGAGAGGCGGGCGTTATTTCACGAATGCAGATGAAAAAAGGCTTAACGATTTCATAGATGGAAGTGATTTTAATGTTGTAAAAAGTTGGATCACTGATGATGCTCGGCCTGACCGACAGGATGAAAAGTGGCTTAATGCAATTCTTATTAAAGGCGATCGCAATGGGGCTTGATGGGATTGCAGTTGATCAGGTTTTAGCTAGTTTTGGGTATAAGTTAGAAAATGTGGTTGATGTTGGCCGCTTATATACTTTTATCGGCAATAATGATTCTAATTTGCGGAATCAGCCTTCAGCAATTTTGGTCGATAATTCATTATATTCCCTTCAACCTTCTGATTTTCATTATGTTGATTACACTAGCTATCAGAATCAGCTGATGCACCATTATCAAGGGTTACTCCGTTTTTGTGCACTTGAAATACAGCAGTTAATTGATGATATAAGCCACTTTTTATCCTCCGAAATTGAGAGCATAGAACTAAAAAAGTTTGGCTCGAATCGTGAGGAACAACATATCGATCCTACTCCCCCCGAATTTAAGTTTGCAGAAATATTTGAGAGTGTGTTTGGGCCAGCATCTATACATGCTTTGCAAGCGGAAGCTCCTTATATTGATAGGCAAGGACATAAGCGATTTATTGATTACATTTTGCATCGTAAAACATCACCTATAGCGATAGAGCTAAATGGTGAAACCTATCATCATCCCTTATCTCGGATAGTCTCTCAGAAGCAATATCGATCGCAACTATTTAAACAAAACTCATTAGTAAATGATGGTTACCTTGTATATCGCTGGTCAGATAGGGGCATGAGTGATTCTTTTAAATTTGAAGACCAAATGAAAGATTATTTTGGCCAATCTGAACATTTCTTAAAATCTCCATTATATAGAGCTGAACGTTCCGTTGATTTTAGTTTATATGCCCATCAACAGGATGCTGTAAACACCCTAATTGAAAAAAGAAAAGCAGGCCAGAATAGATTTTTAGTAGTACTGCCTACTGGTTCGGGTAAAACAGAAGTGTTTATTGAAGATGTTAGGCAGCAATTACAGCAATCCAATGCCAAACAAGTGTTAGCTGTTGTGCCGACAGTTGCGCTAAAAATGCAGCTAATTAGAAGGTTAGAGGCACAAATTCCAGAGATAAGAGTTGGTGAGTTACTTAACAATTCACAACTCGATATTACAGTGCAAACTAGTGCCTATGTATTACGGCATTATCGTAAACTCGCTAGAAACCATTTCGATTATATTCTTATTGATGAAGCGCACAGAGCTGCTGCAGATGGTTTACGCCAAGTTTTAAATTACTTTTCTCCTAAGAGTCTTTTGGGCTTAACTGCTACGGATGAGCGTCTTGATAAGCGCTCTCTGAGCGATATTTTTGGTCATTACGAAGTTGAGATGACCTTAGAACAAGCTATTTTGAAAAAGTTAGTGCCGCAAATTCGAGCTTTCAGATTAGAATCAAATATTGATTTTTCGAAGGTAAGATTTAACGGCAAAGAATTCGTTAAAACCGATTTACAGAAAACTGTGATCATCCCTTCGCGTGACCAACTGATTGCAGATGTTTTACTTAAATACTTTTTTAATCAACAAGCACAATCTATCAGCACACAGCAGGGCATAGTGTTTTGTGTCGATATTAAACACACCCAAAGAGTGGCCAAGCTATTAAATCAATCAGGTATAAAAGCGGCTTCGGTAAGTGGTAAGGAACGTACTGGCCTAGATTTATATCATAGGGGTGAGGTTCAAATGCTATGTGCTTGCGATTTAATAAACGAAGGCTGGGATTCGCCTCAAACCAGTATTCTTGTTATGGCTAGGCCAACAATGTCGAAAGTACTTTATACCCAGCAATTAGGACGAGGAACACGAAATTATCCAGGCAAAGAAGCGCTATATGTAATTGATGTGGTTGATAGTTATGGAGCAGCTATTACACCTTGGTCATTACATGGCTTATTTAATTTGAGTCACTATCAACCTTTTGGTGATCTGGTAAAAGATGTTCAAGGGACATCTCAGAATGAATTAATTATTTTAGATGGATTATGGGAGTCGGAGCGAAGAATCGAACCGATTAATATCTTTAATTTTGAAAAAGAGTTTAGAGACCTACTAAATGAAGAGCAGCTAGCTAGAGAGCTATTTATTTCAACAGGTACAGTAAAAGCTTGGATGAAAAAAGGTGATTTGGTTGCCGATAAAACGATTCCATTTGGTAGTAAAAATCTTAATTACTTTAGCTTCGAACAGCTAGAAAAAATAAGAATCACCAAAAATATTCCACTTAGAACACAGGATACTCGAAAGGCTGACTTTATCGAGTTTATTGAAAAACGTGATTATACTTTCTCATACAAAATTATTTTGCTTATTGTCATGGCGAACCACTGTAATAAACAAGGCGAATTGGATTTAGATGTAGTTGCTGGTTTATATGCAGGTTTCTATGAATCTTTATTGAGTAAATATGGTAAAGCAGAGAAAGGCGGTAACCCACTTAATATCAGTGAAAATTTATTGGATTCGGCGTATATCAAGCGTAATATTCTTATCAATCCATTTGAAAAATTCGAACGTAAGCGTTTCTTTTATCAGTGCCAAGAGTTGAATTTGATCGCATTTGATACAGTGTTATGGGACAAACTCAAACAATCAGATTTGAGCGCGATTACCACTCAAATGCGGGAGGATCTTAGCCATTATTACAATAAGCTTGATATGACAATCACCAAAGAAGATATCGCTACTTTAAACCTGCCAAATCTTGAGGCAGAACTCGACAATCAAAACCTAGTTTCATTACCGTTTTTTGAAGATCTTAAAATTGCTTGCGGTCACTTTAAAACCAGTACGGCTGATAAGGTAAGTTTTATACAAATCCCCACAGAATACGGAAGAAATAACCCAGATAAACACTTCATTGCAAAAGCATCAGGTAACTCAATGAATGGTGGGAAATCCCCCATACTTGATGGTGACCTATTGCTATTTGAATGGATCACGCCAGTTAGTGCTGGCTCAATCTCAAATCAAATCCTAGCAATTGAGTTACTAGATGATATAGGGGAACCGCAGTATTTACTTAGAAAAGTAATTAAGCAATCACAAGGTAAATACACATTGATCGCAAATAATAAAGACTATCATCCCCTTAATGCGTCCGAACAAATGAATACTTTCGCGCGTTTTAAAGGAGTTATTAAGAATTAAACTTGCCTGTTTTGTTATATTTAACAAGATAAAAGCAGAGTGGTTTTATATCTATGAGGCTTTAATTTGAGGGCATTTTAAGGCTACAATTTTCTTTATTTCTCCTCCTCCCTCACTAACGCTGAATTGCACCTATACTCATTTGATGGTTTATTTTGCTCGCAAATGATATGTGATCAGCTAACAGCTATCAGCAAACATGCCCATCTCAACACCGGCCTTTGTGTATGACTCCTGTGCATGTGTGGCATGCAAAGTTTGCAGTGTATTCATGGTGGTTTTTACACTATGATAATTTTATCTAAAATGTAAGGAGCGCCACCATGTTTAACGCACTTGTATTAACCCAAAATGATAAGCAGACCCAAGCTGAGGTTCGCCAATTATCTGTTGCTGATCTTCCTGAAGGTGAAGTGTTAGTTGATGTAAGTTATTCATCGCTAAATTACAAAGATGGTCTAGCGGTCACTGGGTTAGGCAAAATTATTCGTAATTTCCCAATGGTACCAGGGATTGATTTTGCGGGTGTGGTAAGTGAATCTGCAGATCCGCGTTATAAAGCTGGTGATGAGGTAATCCTAACGGGTTGGGGCGTTGGTGAAAACCATTGGGGCGGTATGGCCCAGAAGGCTCGTGTTAAAGCTGATTGGTTAGTACCTATACCTCAAAATGCTGATGCTGCTAAAGCTATGATGGTTGGCACTGCAGGGTTAACTGCGATGTTGTGTGTGCAAGCATTACAGCAGGCTGGTGTTACACCTGAACAAGGTGAAGTGCTAGTAACGGGTGCCAGTGGCGGTGTTGGCTCTGTTGCTGTGACGTTACTGTCAGCGCTTGGCTATCGCGTTGTGGCAAGTTCTGGCCGTGTTGAGTCTAATGGTGAGCTACTTAAACAGCTTGGCGCTAGTGATGTTATCGACCGCAGCGAGTTTGAACAAGCGGGTCGCCCTTTAGATAAACAGCGCTGGGCAGGGGTGGTTGATACCGTCGGTAATCAAGTGTTGGCTACCGCGTTAACCCAAATCAATTATGGTGGTAGTGCCGCTATTTGTGGTTTAGCGGGTGGCTTTGCCTTACCAACCACAGTGATGCCGTTTATTTTACGTGGAGTTAACTTGTTGGGTGTTGACTCTGTTGCTTGCCCGTTTGAAAAGCGCGTGAAGGCATGGGAGCAAGTTATTGCCTTGTTGCCAGAGAGTTTTTACCAGCAAGCCTGTCAAACTGTTGCTCTTGAACAAGTACCAGAATTTGCACAGCAGATTGTTAAAGGTAAGGTGACGGGGCGGGTATTAGTTAATTGCCAATAATTTATTAGCTTGAAGCTATTCATTAAAGATTAATTTTTTAGCTCAAGCATTTATTTAAAAGATCGTAAAGCGGCTTTAATAGCCGCTTTTTAGTGTCTTTTTTTAGTGCTCATTATTGCCTGTTACTGATAAGCAAAGGCTTAATTAAGTCGACTATTTTATCCCTTAGCCAGCGCTGACCTTTATCTAATTCACAGCGTGCATGCCAAAATAAATTGTAGTTTAGTGGCGCTATTGCAAACGGCAGTGGCTTTACAATTAAACCGTGTTTGGCTGCGGCGATTTCAGCCATACCCTCTGGCAAGGTAATAATTAATGGATGCAGGTCAAGCAGTGCCAGTGCACTGTCTAAGTTTGGCGCCCTTAATAACTCTTTACGTTGTGGGAATTGCGCGATAGATGAGTCGACAATGGCTTTAACACCATCACTAATGGCAATGGTAGCGTGGGGAAAGTGTAGGTAATCTTCTAGAGATAGGGCTTTATCTGCAACAGGGTGGTTATTAGAAACTAAACAGCTAACGCCCACTAAACCTAACCTTGTTTGTTGTAATTGCTCTGTTTGATCTATGGCGCGGCAAATTGCCATGTCAGCGCCTTGTAAACTTAGTTGCGATTGAAGGTATTGATGCTGCACCGGAATGACCTCAATGCCAATATTGGGTGCTAGTTGATAGAGCTTAGGTAACACCAGTGGCAGCAGACCTTGTGCGGCAAAGTCAGTGGTAGCTATGGTGAATTTTTGTTGGCATTCTTTGGCAATAAATTCACTGGGGGTAAGCAGTTGTAGTAATTGACCTGTAGGGCCTTGCAGCTGTTGATAGCAATCTAGAGCATATTGGGTTGGTACTAATTGTTGGCCGACCCGTGAAAAGAGAGGGTCGTTGAGCATTTCCCGCAAGCGACTTAAGATTCGACTGGTGGCAGATTGACTCAAGTGCAGCCGTTTTGCTGCTTTTGTAACACTGCACTCTTCGACTAAGATTTGTAAGGCGATAAGTAAACTAAGGTCTTGTCGGTAAATTTCTTCAAGTTTCATAAGATTATTAGCAATTATTAGTCGATTTAGGTTTGATGGTTAAGCTATCACGTTAATGATTTACTGGTTTTGAAAGACTTCTATAGATAAGCAAGAAATAGCTTAATTTACGCCTAATGACGGCTTAATACATTGTATTACTATGTTTTGATTCAGCGGGTATTTGTTGAATAGAGTCCCAATGTTCGACTATCTTGCCTTGGTCATCAAATCGAAAGAAATCCATGGTGACATACTGATCGTTACCAGGCCACACTTGATGGGTATGCAGCGCCACTAAATCATCTTCTGCTATGGCCCTGACAAACTCAATCGTTTTTCCTTTATATTCAGCCATCTCAATGAAGTAATCGATGAAAGCCTGTTTACCATCTGCCACAATCGGATTGTGCTGAATGTATTCTGCGCCAACATATTTTTCAACGGCCTTAACAGGGTCGCCTAAATAAGCGCTGCGGTAAAATGCGATAGCATTGTGTTTATTGGCTTGAAGATCTTGGGGCATTGTTCGCTCCTGAGTTTGAATGGTTTTAAGTCTCTTTCATGCAAGGTATTAAATCGCCACTGCCACTGCCACTGCCAAAGCCTAGTTTGCCGCGGTTGTTATCGCAAGATGACGTCATAGTATTAAAATAGGGTGGTTACTTGTTAACTTGCCACAATGAATCAATGAAATAGTCGCGCTCATCTGAAAAGTGTTTAATGACCTCAAAACCGGTATGTTGGCTAATAAAGTCAATATCACTTTTGAGAAACTTAAAGGAGTACTCTAAATGAATCGGTTCAAAGGCGTCGAAATGAAATTGTCTTTTTAGCGCCGAAATATAGACATTTTGTGGCTTTGAGGCGATGACGTAGCTTTCCATAGCGCCCAGAAGGGGGCTGTAAATGCCAAAGTGCTGAAAATTATCCACTACAAAGTTAGCCCCAAGCTCGTTGTTGATCCGCGTTAATAAATTCAGGTTAAAGTCTTTGGTGAGTCCACTGGAGTCGTTATAAGCTCGGGTCAGTATATCGACATCTTTTTTTAGGTCAAAACCCACCAGTGCATAGTCGCCAGCATTCATGCTCATCCACAAACGACGTAAAAAGCCTTGGTTTTGAACTCGATCAAAATTGCCAATATTGGAGCCTAAAAACAATACCAGTTGTTTGTTGGTCGATTTTTCTCTCACCAGCCTTAAGCCTTCAAAGTATTCCGCTACTATGCCGTGACATTCAACATTAGGGTGATCGCAAATGTTGTCTTCTAACATCAGCATGGCTTCTTCTGAAATGTCGATGGGGTAGTAATTGACTTTACAGTTGTGATCCACGAACCCATCAATGATTAATTGGCTTTTATGACCGTCGCCTGCTCCGAGTTCGATAATATCAATTTCCTGTTCACCTATAAGCTCCGCCAGTTCATGTTTGATGGTGTTTAAAATTTCAAACTCAGTGCGAGTGGGGTAGTAATCTTCATGTTGGGTAATTTGCTGAAAAATCTTACTGCCAGTATCGTCGTAGAAGTATTTAGCTTGTAAGGTTTTTGGGCTAGCGCTAAGGCCAGTTAATACATCAATCGCAAATTGCTCTTTATTTATTGCGTCAATATTGTCACTTTTATAATCAATTTTAGAAATCTTCACACGATATCCTTTGCTAATCTGATCCCTGAAAACATCCATTGCTGGTGTGGTTGATAAAAATTTCTATAACTATGTCGATAGTGATGTGGCGGTGTGGCAATACAGCCGCCTCTAAGCACAAACTGATTACACATAAACTTGCCATTGTATTCTTCTAACTTGCCTTCAAAGGGCTTATAGCCGGGGTAGGCTGAATAATGGCTTTGGCTCCAACACCAGACTTGACCTGAAGTATCACCTGCATTGATGGGGTGTAACTGAGGTTGATGATAACTTGCTGGTGGCAGGCCTTGGGCTGAGATTAAGGCTTGATTGTCGCTACTGCGTAAATAATGCTCTAGCTCTTGCTCTGTGGGTAAGCGGCATTGGCGCCAATTGGCAAAGGCGTTGGCCTCAAAATAACTGACATGAACCACAGGGGCACTTAAGTCTAAAGGTGTTAGGCCATGAAGGGTGTATTCAAACCATTTTCCATCGAGATTTCGCCAATACAAAGGCGATGTAATACCGTTCTCGTTAAGCCAATCCCAGCCCATGCTTAACCAGTATTTTGGCGTTTGATAGCCTGCTGACTCAATAAACGCTAAATACTCACCATTAGTGATAAGAGTGTCAGAGATTGAGAAATCTGTCAGGTAAGTTTTATGAGGCGGTGATTCATTATCAAATGCGTAGCCTTCGCCACAATGACCAATTTCCACCAGTTGCTGAGTATAAGTGTGCCATGAGCCAGTGACCGCTTGTGCGCTCATTAACGGTGTTTTGCTGTAGCGAGGACTGCTGGGATTGCAATGCAGAATATACTTAATGTCCATATACAGAAGCTCTTGATGCTGCTGCTCATGATGAATACCAATTTCAATAATGGTAGCAATTTCTTCTGATATCCCAGCATTGAGTAAGCTTAGAATTAGCTCATCAATTTGCTGACGGTATTGGGCTATTTGCGCTACCGTAGGCCTAGACAAGTTACCGCGATCTTTTTGGGTCCAATGCAGGCCTGCTGATTTATAGTAAGAGTTAAAAATTAAGCTAAAATGCTCATCAAAGCGCTGATAACCTGCAACAAACTGGCGTAATATTAGCTCTTCAAAAAACCAAGTAGTATGTCCCAAATGCCATTTAGGTGGACTGACGTCGGCGCAGGGCTGAATACACAGATCTTCTATTTCTAACGGGGCGCATATTTCGGTTGTGGCGGCTCTGGTGGCAATATAGCGTTTAATTAACTGGTTACACTCTAAGCTCCCCTTGATATCCATCTATAAATCCCTTTCTGCAACGATATACTTAGAAGCACTATGACAATAATTTCTTTCAAGCTGATGACAGGCAACAGCAATAGGCATCTATAATTCATCTTTTGGCTTTTATGTGTCTTTTAAGACTTATCAACTGAGCTGGTTGTTTTTAATTTTTTCTAATTGGTTAAAATAACTACTAATGTTAAGCCTAGTCAAAATAAACCAAGATGAAAGTTTTTTATCATAAAATCATCTAGGTAGCATTTTACTAAGTGGTTAAGTTAAATCTGAAAATATTGGCTATAGGCTGTTGACGCGTGCACATTAAAAACTAAGGCTGAAGTTTTGCTACTAACACGACAAAGGTTTACTCCCTAATTAAAATAGCCTTAGCAATGGCTACTTTGCGATCTTATTCAGTGTAAAATAAGTCATCATATTTTTTTAAGGTTGTTGCATGCAGTTAATGAAGGTTGATAAGGCGCTATATCGTCAACGTTTGAATGTGGTTCTAGTGTCATTAGTGGCGAGTTTAACCCTATTATCCCTCGGTTTTGGTACCGTGCTAATTGAATTTTTTGGTAATAAAACGGTGGCCAGTGGTGAATCTACTGGGCACTTTCACCTAAACTTGTTAGGCGTTATCCTCGCGGTACTCACCTGCAGCTTAGTAATGAACTTTTATAAGAAGCATGAATACCTAAAAGAGATTTACTGGGTATGGAAGTTAAAACAACTGCATAATCGAATTTATCGCAAACTGGCTAAAATCAAACTGGCCGCTAGGGACAATGATCCAGATGCGTTAACGGTTTTATTGTTTTATTTGACGACTCAAAAGCAAGTGTTTGAGTTAGACAATAACACCCTGACACTGGCCACACTTCAAGCTGATATCAGTGCTATCGAATCAAAACTTGCCGATTTAAACCTTGAAATAACGACAGCGGACTTCTCTGAAAATTTACTCGAAAAGTTCTAAATCATTTAAACAAAAAGCCCCTAATTACGCTATAAATGAGTAATTTGGGGGCTTTTTGATCAGTGTTTAGAGCAATAGTCTCAACAGCTGTTTATGCTTAAACCAGTGACAGCTCAACGCGAATGTTACCGCGAGTTGCATTGGAATAAGGGCAAACTTGATGAGCTTTTTCGATTAAGGCTTGCGCTGCTACTTTATCCATTGCTGGTAAATCAATGCGAAGTGCCACCTCAATGGCAAACCCAGCGCCTTGGGTATTTGCGCCAATGCCCACGGTTGCTTCTACTGACAAATCAGCACTGAGTATTTTCTTATCTTGGGCCGCAACAAATTTCATCGCGCCAATAAAACAGGCTGAATAACCAGCAGCAAAAAGTTGTTCAGGGTTGGTTCCTTCTCCGCCTGCGCCACCTAATTCTTTTGGCGTGCTTAACTCAACAGAAAGTTTATTGTCTGAAGATACTGAGCGTCCATCACGACCGCCGGTAGTTTTTGCTGATGCTGAATAAATGATGTCCATTATTACTCCAAATTACATAATTAAAATCATTATCTTGATATGCACACTTGAATTTAGGTTGTGCGCAACTTAACTGGAAGTAACAATAAACTTAAATTAAATTGCGCGCAACCTAATTGTGGTTTGTTTATTTTTCCCAAGATTATTTTGAAAATGATATGGCGCTAAATAGCTGGCGCTAGATTTACTCACAGTGGGTGGATGACTTGAGTATGCTTGAGATAATTGATTCGAAAGTCGTTGAATCACGAGCTGGTTTCAAGTAGGTGGCTAACTCTTTCTAGGTATAGGGTAAATGTTGAAAGCCTATAATTTTATTGGTTTTTATTAAAACTGAACATTTCTACATGTTTGAATAAATGTAGCTTGCGTGTTAATGTTTTTAGGCTATCTTAAAGTATAAACATCAGGGAGGATTGACAATGACTTCAACATTAACCAAAGAAGAGTTAGCCTGTTTCAGTGAACTTTTTGCCAAGCAGTCTCCTATTGTTAGTAAAAGTGATACTGATTCCGTTGCTGTGACCACTGAAATGCCCGAGGCTTTAGCCAGCCTGTTAGGGAAAACTCAGATGACGTTACTAGCTGAAATTGGTCACTACCGTTTATGGTTTCCTTTCTCTTTAAAAATGGATGAACTGGGCCAATTTGTGTCTCAACTGGGGATCCCTGAAGTCGTGGATACCCGAGGTGCAGATAGAAGCTGGCGCATGAAAGAGCTAGATAATGTCAGAATTATTGATTTTGATACAAATTTAGCCATTGATGTGTTGTCGCTTTCAAGCACTGGCGTCACTTTAGATGCACCGCAGATTATCGAGTCAAGCAAACCTAGGCGTGGCACCTTGGTGCTTACCCATGAAATTAGTTTTGATATTGAATATAAAAAAGTTCGCTCAGACAATGGCGTTATTGCAGCAACAATTATTGTCGGAGAAGACTCAAGAGAAACCCTCAGACAATTTTTATTTTCGATGCATAAAGCTCAGCATTCTTCTCTTTATGAGCATGGTGAGACGCAAGCGGATGTTCAAGCCACAGTCGCCTCAACTAAAGACTTTAAATAGTCTCGCATCTATATAGCTGCTATTAACTTTCTACCTTAA
This sequence comes from Shewanella sp. 3_MG-2023, assembly GCF_030548765.1. Classification (NCBI taxonomy): domain Bacteria; kingdom Pseudomonadati; phylum Pseudomonadota; class Gammaproteobacteria; order Alteromonadales; family Shewanellaceae; genus Shewanella; species Shewanella sp. 3_MG-2023. The sequence continues at coordinate 12,601 of NZ_JAUOSH010000030.1, forward strand.
AGTCTCTGCTAAGTAGTGCGGTTAAATCCTTTACAAAAGCACTATCAACCTTAGGATGAACCAATTGGCTGAGTTCATCTCCAATGGGGGTAAAACGGTAATAACTGAATAGTAAGTTATTGCTATTAGGCTCAATAGCTATTTTGTTGTCTATCATATTTAATTGAATTTTAACGCCTTTGTCTAAGGTGCCAGTTTCAAATTCACTGCTGTGAAGTATTCCCGCATCAATTAAGGTCAATATACTCGAATAGGGCAAACCATATTTCGATAGCCCGAAATTCATCAGAGTCGATTTTCTAAAATATTGTTTGATACCGCCATGTATACGGTAGCCACTGAGCAGTTTATAACGGCTTTCGTGATTAAGTTTTACTGACATTCCCAAGGCTTTTTCAAGAATATGGGCTTCTCTTTGGGTCAGTTGTTTAAGGGTTGCCAATGTTCTTAGGCTAAAATTACCCGGTTTAACTATTTCACTGGCTAAAATGCGTGCCCATAAATCTTGCATTCTGCGGCTATTAATTTGCTCAGCCATTTGAAAAAACTGGTAACTCCAATCAGGGTCTAAATCTTCTCCTGTCACATCTGTAGGCGTATAAGTGAGAGCCAATTTAAAGATGGTTTCCAGATTAAGCTGATGCTGAGAGTGTAGTTTTCGTAGTCGAAACTCAGCTCGCTCAGCAATGGATGCACTGGAAGGGCGATAATCTTCTTCACTGGCTAATCCCAGTACTTTACCCAGCAAAAGCGCTTTTTTACTTGCTGAAACCTTAGCGCCGTTGTCGTTTGCCTGTGCTGAGTTTAGCGGCTTAGTCGAAGCTTTAGTTGAGGCCTTAGTTGAGGCCTTAGTGGAGACTTGGGCTTCAGCGATTTGCGGTTGAATGTTTGCCATTTTTTTATTCTTATTGTTTATTCTTATTGTTTATTCTTATTGTTTTATGGTGTTTTGAGTTTTGATGTTTTTGTTACAAAACGCCAATTAGTTTCATTGCCAGCAGCAGGAGATGTCGGGATGTTTAATGCCAATATTAACGAGCATATAGCAAAGCCGACTCCAATCATAAATACCCATTGAGGCGAGCTTAACCATAATATGCCTAACAGTGCCGGAATAATCACTGCGGCAATATGATTAATGGTAAAGCTTACCGACATACTAGCGGCAATATCTTTAGGATCGGCAATTTTTTGAAAGTAGGTTTTCATGGCGATAGCCATAGCAAATAATAGATGGTCAAAAACATACAGCGCAGCAGCTATGGTGGCATGTTCAACTACGGCGTAGCTAGCAAAAACAATAATTAAGCCAAGGTACTCAATTACTAAGGCGTTACGTTCACCTATGCGGCTAATAAAGCGGCCGATAGCTGGGGCAAATAGCAAATTAACCACGTAATTGATTAAAAACAGTGAGGTGATTTGGGTGACTGAATAGCCAAACTTTTCCACCATCATAAAACCGGCAAAGACCATAAAGATTTGTCTTCTGGCGCCTGATAAAAACGTCAGTGCGTAGTAAAGCCAGTAACGCTGTCTAAAGATAAGCTTTTTGTGCTGCGGCTCAGCAATAGGGAAATGTGGGTAATACAGACTCATCATGATAACCGCAATTAAGCCTAAGCCGCCAATGATGGCATACATCCACACATAATCGAGTTTAAGCCAAGTCATTACCAGCCAAATACTGCCATAACCCATTAACGCAGCCGCAGATCGCCATGCTAATGCCTTACCTAAAAACTCTGCGGTGTGTTGTTTATCGACCCATTGTAGTGTCAGTGACTGATTGACGGTTTCAAAATAATGAAAGCCAATCGACATTAAAACTGTGGTGATATAAAGCCCTAATACACTGGGGAAAAAGCCAGTTATAGCAATGCCAATGGCTAATACCGCCAGTGACAACAGTGCGAAGGTTTGCTCTCTAATTAGCAGTAATACAAATATAGCGGTAAAGGCTAAAAAGCCGGGTACTTCACGCAAACTTTGCAGCATGCCAATTTCAGCCCCAGTAAATGCCGCTTTCTCGATAACAAAATTATTGAGTAAGGCTTGCCATACGGCAAACACCATCGACATGATGAAGGTCATCCACAATAATAATTGCTGCGGATTTTTGTCTGAAACTGCGGGCATTAAGGTCACTTTTCCTTGTCTCTCAATCTTAGCCACATAGTTACATAATTTGCCGTTTAGCGCTAAGTGTAAAATGCTCTCTATTAGGAAGCTATCGCTTGGGCTTTAGCGATATGCGTGCTTTAGGTGGTCAGTTTGAATAGGCGTCGTAGTGCTAATTGCAGCTAACTTCGATTTGTATTTTTTACAAATTAAAAAACATAAGTGAGTGAAGCTTAGACTTTATCCCGCATTTTGTGAGCCAGCCAAAAGTCTTGATTATTAATGGGTGTTGCGACTAATTTGTCGTGATCTGATCCATGTAATTGTTGCGCCAATTCAATTAAGATGAAGTTAATGACAGATAACACTTTTTAAAATTGAGGTTAACGTGAGTAGCATTTTAATTATTTATTCAACGGTTCACGGTCAAACCCGTAAGATTTGCGATTACATGCAGCAAAAGCTCATCGCTAAAGGCAACACAGTCACCTTAGCAGCGCTGCAAGATACGCCTGATATCAGTGCATTTGATAAAGTATTTATTGGTGCCAGTATTCGCCATGGTAAGCATAGAGCAGAGTTATATACGTTTACGGCGAACAATAAAGCGATACTAGATAGTAAACCTAATGGGTTTTTCTCAGTGAGTTTAGTGGCGAGAAAGCCAGGTAAAAACACCCCTGATACCAACATGTATATGCAAGCCTTTTTGAAACAAAGTGACTGGCAACCCAAAGTGCTGGAAGTGTTTGGGGGGAATTTAGATTATCAAGGTTATGGCCCAATGGATCGTAATATTATTCGCTTTATCATGTGGATGACCAAAGGGCCTACCGATCCGAATACCCAAGTTGAGTACACCGACTGGGAAAAAGTAGATGCCTATGTAGACCAAATTCATAGCGCTTAACGAGCTTAAGACTGAGAATAAGTTAAGTGCTTATCATTGCAAAAGGAAGGTAAATTCATGAGTCAAAAGTCATCTGCTTTGGTTAGTGCTATTGCCGAAAAACTGCATGTCATTGTGATAACCCTAAGCGTATTTTTGGTGGTAACTAGCCCATGGATCCTAATCGGTCGGCAATTAAGAGCCAATGCCAGTATTTGGGACAGTTTGCATGTGTATCTAGGCTTAGTGGCAGCTATATTTGGTTTGTTATTTATGCTGAAGAATCTGTTAAATGGCCACTGGCGTCAGTTCTTTCCGTGGTTAAGATTAGACTTTTCCCAATGTGTAGATGAAGTTAAACAGTTAAAAAAGGGCACTTTACCGAGTTCTGGTGGCAAAGGTATCTTCAGTATTGTTGAAGGAATAGGGCTGATTTTAATGGCGCTAGTGAGTATTACCGGCATCGCATGGTTTGCCACTCAAGGTAGCAGTGATGCGTTAATGTGGCGTAAATACCACATTCTTTTTGCCCAAGGCTTTGTGGGTTTCTTGATGGTACATATCGTGTTTGCCATGTTCCATATTATTGATATGGTCAGAAACTCTTAAGACTGTATAAATGCCATAATTTATTAAAGATAATAAAAAGCCCAAGCATGATTATCATGATTGGGCTTTTTAATACGCTAAATATCATACTTAGAAATGATACTTTTCTAGCTTATTTCTTTTCTAACGCTAGGTAATTCATCACGTCAATTAGATCGTCAAGAGTACGCATTTCATTCATGTTGATAGCATATTTATCGTTAACGATGAAAGTCGGTACGCTTTGAACGCGGTACATGATTTGCTGTTGGCGCCATTGAGACAATTTCTTATCTGTAGCTTCGCTGTCAGCAATCTTGTCATAAGCGGCGCTATCGATACCGTGAGCTGCAAACACTTGTTTGATATCGTCACGATTGTTGATTTCAGGCTCGTCATGGCTATGACCTGGAGCACTGTGGTCGTGGTGTCCACCTTCGCCTTGAATCGCTTGGAACATGGCTTTATTTAATACATCCGCATTACCCACTTCATGAATAACGGCTAAGGCGCGCATGACTTCAGTACCAATATCACTGTTCATAAAGTCAACGTGCTTTGTTTCAAAGTTAATCTCTTTATTCAAGTTACCTTTAATTTCTGGCAGGTACTGGGTTTCCATGTTGTAACAGTTATGGCAGTAAAAAGAGAAAAATTCAGAAATCTTAGGTTCACTTGATGCTGGTGCATCAGAAACTTGAGTGTAATGTTGACCTTCAACAAACCTAGATGGAGTTACAGCAGTTTTTTCAACAGTTTCTACAGCCGTTTCAACAGCAGTTTTTTCTGTAGTTGTAACCGTTGTATCAGCAGGTTTGCCACAGCCCGTTAGGGTTAATGTGAATGCAGCAACAGCCAGCGTGAATGCAATATGTTTAATCTTTACCATGTATGCCTCGACAAAGTGGGGTGATGTTGGCGATATATCGCGAGAGATAATTAAGCTTACGCAACTTAAATAACTCAAGCAACTTAAGCACTTGCTTAATTGCCATAAAGTTAGCTGCGATTATGACTGAATCCGTTAGCAGTGTCAGTGCTAAAACTGTGATGGCCTAGTGCTTTTTAGTAAAAAGCACTGCAATTTAAACTAGCTTTTATAACGACTCAGTACGCAGAATTTGCCAAGCTTCACAAACTTGCCGAAATCGCTCACTGTCGTCACTATTGTCTCTTTGCCACTTTTGCCACTATAGCCCGCTTAATTGTGACTATTTACACTGGCACTTTGATGAGTGGCAGTTGAGACTTATTCTATTTTGGTGATTTTATACCAAGTCGTCATTGTGCGGTTTGAGGCTTATTTGATAAATATTTCTCTTCCTCACAGACAAGTTACCTATAATTGGTATAAAATCCGCCGCAATAAAATAATAGGGGCCTTATCCAATGACAGAGAAACATTATATTAGCGCACAGCAGTTGCTTGAAGACTCATTCAAATTAGCAGCACAAGTGTACGATAGTGGCTTTAGACCGCAATTTATTGTGGGGATTTGGCGTGGCGGTGCTCCAATCGGTATTGCAGTGCAAGAATTTTATGATTTTAAGAATGTTGAAACCGATCATATCGCAGTAAGAACGTCATCTTATTACGGTATTGGCACTGATAAGCAAAGCAAGAAAATCAAAGTTCATGGCCTACATTACATCATTGAAAATGCAAATGCTGACGATGGGCTATTAATTGTGGATGATGTATTTGATTCTGGCCGCAGTGTTGATGCATTAATTGATAAATTGCAAAAATTTATGCGCAAAAATATCCCGACAGATATTCGAGTGGCTTGTCCTTATTACAAACCAAAAAATACCGCAGTTGATTTAAAGCCGGATTATTTTATCCATGAGTCTGAAGAATGGCTTGTTTTTCCTCATGAAGTGTCAGGTTTAAACCCGCAAGAAATCGCTGAAGGTAAAACAGATTTTAAGAATATTCAGCATTTGTTTAAGTAAAAGCATCGATATTGGTTATTTTTTGCTAAACTAGCAGCTCAACAGTGCGTCAAGAGAGTGCCTGACACGTGGTTATTGTCCGTGTTTAATTCACCTTCTTGATGCATTTTTTATTATTACCCTGAAAAGATACTGCCCATTATGAGCTCTGTTGAGATATTTTCCCCACAACAAACCACTGATAAGCCTCTAGATACTCAATCTCTAGGTTCTCAATCTTTAGCGAGCAAGTCGCAAGAGAAAAAGCAGCTTGAACTACTGGCACCCGCTAAAAATGCTGATTACGGCATTGAAGCTATTCGTCATGGTGCTGATGCTGTATATATTGGCGGACCTGCATTTGGTGCACGCCATAATGCCGGTAATAGTGTGGAAGACATTGCCAGACTGGCAGAGTTTGCTCATCGTTATCATGCTCAAGTGTTTGTAGCGTTAAATACCATTTTAATGGATGACGAAATTGCCAAAGCGCAGGCACTTATTTGGGAATTATACGAAGCAGGTGTGGATGCATTAATTATTCAAGATATGGGCTTGTTGCAGTTAGATTTACCGCCAATTGCACTGCACGCGAGTACCCAAATGGATAATCGCACCCCAGAAAAAGCAGTGTTTTTAGAACAGGTCGGTTTTTCACAGGTGGTATTAGCCCGTGAGCTGAATTTACCGCAAATTAAAGAAATTGCAGCCAGTACGCAACTTAAGCTTGAGTACTTTGTTCATGGCGCATTGTGCGTCAGTTATAGCGGCTTATGTAATATCAGTCATGCGTTTTCTAATCGCAGTGCTAACCGTGGTGAATGTTCACAAATGTGCCGTTTGCCTTGCGATTTATCCACCCGTGATGGTGAAGTGTTAGCTGAAAATCAGCATTTGTTGTCATTAAAAGACAACAACCAAACTGAGAATTTAGAAGCATTAATTGATGCAGGCGTAACATCATTTAAAGTGGAAGGCCGTTTAAAAGATATTAGTTATCTTAAAAACGTCACCGCCCATTATCGCCAGCAGTTAGATGCGATTATTGATCGCCGCAGCGATCTTGAGTCAATGTCTCATGGTCGAAGCGAATTTACTTTTACGCCAGATCCTGAAAAAAGCTTTAACCGCGGTAAGACAGATTACTTTATTAATCAACGTACTGAGCAAATTGAGCATTTTAGCTCGCCAAAGTACATTGGTGAAAAAGTGGGGGTTATCACCAGTGTTGGCCGCGATTTTATTAAAGTCGATAGCAGTAAAGCGGGTAAAGCCGTTGAGTTTAATAACGGTGATGGCTTGTGCTTCTTTATTGATGGTTATCAAAAGCAGCGTTTATCTGATAACAAAACCAAAGGCTTAAGGGTTAACCGCGCTGATGGTAATACTTTATATCTGACCGATGTGTCGAAAGACTTAAAAGTCGGTGTGGAGTTATTTAGAAACTTCGATCATCAATTTGATGCTTTGCTATCAAAAGACTCTGCTAGCCGTAACATTGCGGTTGATATGGTATTGGCTGATACGCCGCAAGGCATTTCACTGACCATCAGTGACAAGCATGCCCATAGCGTTACAGTAGAGCTTGAGTGGGTAAAAGAGCCGGCGAAAGATTACGCTAAAGCAGATGCAAGCCTGCGAACGCAGCTCGGCAAACTGGGTAACAGTGACTATCAGTTACAGCAGTTAACGATTGAATGTGCTAATCGTTGGTTTTTACCAGCGTCAGTGATTAATGGTTTAAGGCGAGATGCCATTGCCGCCTTTGATGACGCCAGAGTAAAAGGCTACCAGCGACCACAGCGAGCTGAGCATGATAAGTCAGCGCGTTTCCCGCAAAAGTATTTAAGTTTTTTATCTAATGTTGCAAACGATAAGTCTCGTGAATTTTATGAGCAACACGGTGTGGTTCAAATTGAAGACACTTACGAGAAAAACAAACTATTAACCGATGCACCATTAATGGTGACTAAGCATTGCTTACGTTACAGCTTTAATTTATGCCCTAAAGAAGTTGAAGGCATTAAAGCTGACCCAATGGTGCTCGATATTGGCAAAGACCGCTTAAAGCTGGTTTTCGATTGCCTAAAATGTGAAATGATGATCGTTGGATCAAATCAATTAGTAAAGTAATCAGGTGATGTCATCTTATTACTCAATAACCATTATCACGCGCGATGCGTGGCGATAAATTTGTAGGAAAAAGCCCAAAATGACTAAAGCAAAAAAATATGATTTTAGAGTAAAACAAGTTGGTACAACTTGGAAAACTGAAATCACTCGTCGTATGACTGCAACTAAGACTATTGTGTCTAAAAGTCATGACGGATTTGCATCAGAAGCCGAGGCTGAAGCTTGGGGTAAGCAAGAGCTTCCCGCTTTTTTAACCACGCAAGCTGAACGCAATAAACGTAAAACAGAAAAACAACTTAAGGCTAAATCAATTGCAGATGCAATTGCTGCAGAAGCATTAACCGATGAAGCAGATGCATTATCAGATGATGCTAAGCAAATAGATGCTGCCGATAGCGCAGATGTTGTTGAAGATTAAGCGTTAAAACATTACAGTAATGCAACAACTTGGTGACAAGGTTTGCCGTATTTATTTTTGAATAAACCAAACTTCACCTTTCAGCACCAATACCAAGGACGAATTAGGTATGAAAGCTTGCTTTACGACAATAATATTTTCAGGGCTGTTGTTATTAGGCCCTGGAAATAAAGTAATGGCCAAAGAGTCACAGTCTTACCTCAATAGCACCACCAATCAATCAGCAGATGCAACTAACGCTGCAAAAAGAGAGTTATCAATATTTTCCAAAAGTGTGTCTTTTGAGCTGCCTATTGGCTGGAATATGGCATTTAATTCTAGCAAAGGGAATATGTATAAAGCTGAGTTTGTTCCTGCTGGAGAAAGTTTAAATAATTGGTCTGATTTATTCTGTATTCAAGGCTTTGAGGGCTTGGCAGAAAATATCGAGCCTGAGCGATTTTTAAATAATTTTGCTAGCACCTACCAAGACAGCTGCCAAGGTGAGGTGGTTTATGAGCAACTTGGAAAAACCCAGATGGGTGGTCAAGAAGCGTATCACGGCATTATCGGCTGTACCGTTATGGCTAACTTTTTACAGCAAGGTGGCTCAGTTAAACAGCAAGGTGAAATAGGTTATTACGCCGTAATTAAAGGCGTTGAAGACTTGTACTTTATGCATAAGTCTATGCGCGGCGATGTTTTTAATAAAAACTCAGCGCCATTAAAATCGACCAATCATCGTCAATTTATGTCGAATTTTAAGCAGTTACGATTCTAGAAATTTTCTTTTTATCAATAATTGGTTTATCAACAATCCGCTTATCAGTAAGCGAGCTATTAATGAGTAATCATATTATTCAGACTATTTTTCAATAAGTTGAATAATATGATTGATTCATTTTCGTTATATCAAAAATCCCCATAAGCACGTTATACTATATCAGCTTGTTATATGGCTGCTTTAAGTCGTAGCAATCAAAAATTTATATAATTTATCGTCAATTTATAGTGGTGCCTGTGTATGACACGGGATAATCGGGAAACTAGTGAAAATCTAGTACTGCCCCCGCAACGGTAATGGTGAGGACTGAGTGCGATAAAGCTTGTAGCTGTGAAATTTAAGCTGCTATTTAACGTTAAAAATTCATGTTCGTCAGTAGCTTTGCTACTTTAACCTAAGTCCGGAGACCGGCCCTATAGATGATTTTGAGATTTCGGTGGGCAGATCTCGAAATGTAGCTCGTTGCTTGTAAATAATCATGGCTTATCGCTAACAGATAAATTTACGAGTACGATGCGCTGCGGCAAATATGCCCCATTTTTCCTTTCAGGAGTTAAAGGTAAATGGGTACAAATCTAACAAAAATCGCATCAGCATTAAGCCTAGTATTTGGTCTAGCTGCTTCAACAACCTCAGTTGTTTACGCTGACACCACAACAGACAATTCTGCCAATGCAGAGGTTGAAAAAATTGTGGTTATTGGTCGTCAAGATGCAAATCCTCTTAATATTGCAGCGAATGTAAATGTGATCGACCAAGCTGATATTCAGCTTAGTGGTGCGGTGAGCTTAACGGAGTTATTACGTTCTCAAGCGGGTATTCAAGTGTCTGATAACAACTCAGGTACGACTTTTGCCATGCGCGGTTTTTCAGCGTCTCAAGCCGCCAGCAATACCTTAATTTTGATTGATGGTCGCCGCTTAAACAATATTGATATTGCGGCTCCTAGCATTAATGCAGTGCCGTTAAATCAAGTTGAGCGGGTGGAAATATTATCAGGTAGTGCTGGGGTACTTTATGGCGATCAAGCTGTTGGCGGGGTGATTAACATCATCACTAAAGCGCCTAATAAAGACGGTGGCGGACTGCAATTAAGTGCTGGCAGCTTTGATACTTATGAAGCTAAAGGGGATATTTCAGGCAAAATTAATGACGCTTGGCATTATTACTTGGCCGGCAGTTACAATCAAAGTGATAACTATCGCGATAATAACGACAGTGAAACCGGCTCAATTCTAGGCCGTTTGCAATATCAAACTGATTTACAAAATTTCTTTGTTGAAGCCAGCTACTTCGATAATGATCGCCAGGCCCCTGGTGCGCTAACACTGGAGCAGTATCTGCAAGATCCAACTCAGGCCGCACCTTTTACCGATGATGATTATGTTCATGAAATGACCACAGCGCTGCGCAGTGGCTATGAGTACCAATTAACTAAAGAATGGGCTTTGGCCACTGATTTAACTTACTCTGATACTCTAACCACTAACTTTATTTGGGGCAGTGCTGGGCGTATCGAGCGAAGTTTATTAAGCTTTTCACCCAAAGCCACAGCAAATTATCAGCTAGATAATGGTGATTTAGACATTATTGCTGGGGTTGATTTAAGTATCGGTGAGGCCGATTTTGATACTGCTTACATTCAACGTAATAATGAACAGAAAGTGACCAGTGCTTATGTGCAAGCCTCAGTGCCATTAACGCAGTCATTATCCTATGTAGTTGGTGGGCGTTACAGTGAAGTGACAGATGACTTAACAGATCAATTATCATACGCAAATGGTGTTGAGCTTGATAATGATGCCCATGCATTTGAGTTAGGGTTAAATTATCGTCCAAGCCTTGCGCATCGTTTTTATATTCGCGCCAATGATAATTTCCGTTTTGCCAAAGTGGATGAGCAAGCCTATACCCCAATTACCACCCTTGGTCTTGATCCACAAACCGGCCGCTCATATGAAGCAGGTTGGGACTGGACCACTACAACACAAACCTTCAAATTAAACCTTTACCGTTTAGATTTGGAAGATGAAATTGTATATGACGCAGGGCGCACTGATGGTCCACAGGGCGGCGGTGCTAACGTTAATGCTGATGCTTCAACTCGTTTTGGCGTTAATGCCGCTTATGATGTGCAAATCGCTGCAGATTGGTTGCTGGGCGCATCATATGATTACATTGATGCTGAATTTACCGAAGGCGAGAACGAAGGCAAGGCGCTTTCTTGGGTTGCGGAGCATAATGCCCGTGCGTATGTGAGTTATGATATTGCCCAACAGTGGCAGGTTTTTGCTGAAGGTATTTATACTGGCGAGCGCTTTATTGAAGGTGATAATGCCAATGTTGACCCTAAGTTATCCAGTTATGTATTAGCTAACTTAGCCATTAACTATACCCGTAATGAGTGGAGTGCCAGTTTACGTGCTGACAACTTGTTAGATAAGCAATATGTCAGTGCTGGCTATTATGTTCCTGAGGAATGGGGCGGCAGCGGTTATTACTCGGGTAATGGTCGCTCAATTCGCTTAACCTTAGGTTATCGTTTTTAAAATCCCTTTGTAATGAACTAACAGATAATAAGCGAAGCGTCTGATTTTTAGACGATAATAACTTGTTATCTAGCTAATTACACTGAAGATACTAAAGCCGACAAAGCACTTGTCGGCTTTTTGTCTTAATCAGCATTAATCACTTGACCTTTGTAGGGTTTCTATGGATAAATTCGTTAATCGAGAACGAAGAATTATACAGGGAAGCATCGCTTTATGACCTACCTTGAGCAGCAGGTACTCACTCAAGTAAAAGCTATTATTGGCAACGAAGAACAAGTCATTGGGCGCCGTGGTATTTTGATCCCTTTAAAAAAGGCCTTAATTAATGAAGCAGATATCCGCATTATTATCGATATCATTGCCAGCGATCCCGCGCTTGCCGCTCATTTACTTTGGCGCAGTAATACCGCTCAAGCTGGTGGCGTAATCGCGACAAAAAATCGCAGTATAAAAGATGCGCTTATCCGTTTAGGCCAAGTCAATATTTACCGCTATAGCTTCTCATTTTATCTAAAAGAACGCTTAGATGAATTACCTGAACCATATTGTAAATTAGTTAAGGGCTATTGGGCGCTTACTGAAAATATCGCTACCGATGCAGTGCATTATTTACGTGAGCTTGAAGACAATAAACAAGCTATAGATATTGATGCAGATGAACTGCAAACCTTGGCGCTATTTAGTGTATTTGGTCAAGTGATTACCTTAAGTGCGTTTGCATTTTTAAATGCCGCCTCAGAAAAACCCATAGCATTACAGGTGATAAAAAAGCTCATTGATACCCAGCAACAAAGTTTATCTATAGAAGCATTTGAGGCTCTTGGGTTAGATGATGAGTTACGCAATGAATTTATGGTGGCCCATAATATTAACCAAACGAGCAATGTAAACTCTGCAGGCTTAGTGCTTAGAGCTGTGCTGAGCAAACGTAATGTATTGATAAACCCAATTAATGAATCTAATTAATGAAGCTAGTATAGCGAGTTGATTTAATCCCATGACATAAAAAATGCCACCTTAATCGTGGCATTTTTTATGGATTTTTCACAACTTGTTTATGCACATTCTAAGAGCGATTGGTGCTTTTGACTTAATCTTTGTAACTTTAGCCCTTCAGCAGCCACTAAGGTTAGCCATTTTTGAATTAAATGGGTATTGGATGTATTAAGGCGGTAGGCTGCAAATAACGGCCTTTTTAAGCCTTCGCTGCCAAGTTTTACAGAACTTAAGTTAAGTCCATGGCCTTCATTAATTGACCAGCTTGGCAGCGCCGCTACGCCATCATTACAGGCAATACGTTGAAGCAGCATCGCTGTTAAGTCACATTGCTTTTGTTCACCCACCTCAACACCAGCAGGTTCTAAAAAGTGCTTATAAATATCAAGGCGCTGCAATGGAACAGGGTAAGTGATCAGTGTTTGCTTGGCGAGCTGCTCAGGTTTAATGAATGGCTGTTTTGCTAGAGGATGCTCATTTGAAACGACTAACTTCACTTCAAAATCAAACAAATGTTGATAGGCAAGTGCATGCCCTGGTACTGGATCTGAAGTGAGTACAATATCCAACTCACCAAGCGCTAAGGCATTTAATGAATCAAATAAATGACGGCTAGATAAATCAATACGGCCATCTGGTGCGATTTGTTTAAAGGCCTCGGTCACCGGCATTAACCAGCGAAAGCAGCTATGGCATTCAATGCCCAATTTTAAAGATTGCGCCTCTCCATCAAGGCCTTTTTTCAGATCTGATTCTGTCACCATCACTTTAGGGAGAATTTCCTCCGCCAAATTAAGTAGTCGAGTGCCTTCTTGAGTAAAAGATAATGGTTTGCTCTTTCGAATAAAAATAGACGAATTAATGCGTGTTTCTAATTCTTTTATTTGATGAGATAGCGCTGATTGAGTTACGAAGCGTTTTTTCGCAGCACCAGCAAGGCTACCACTCTCTTTAAGTGCCATCAGAGTTCGAAGGTGTCTCAGCTCTATCATATAATCCTCACATGAATTTTGCTCAACTTACGGGTGAAATCAATTCGGTTGCTTGTATCAAGACTATCACAACAAACTTCTAGACGTCCAGACGCCTGTGTAATTTATTTACGAAAATGTAGTCTCATTGTTAACTTTTGTGATTGTTTTGACGTGAAAATTACAGCTTTTGATTTTATAAAAAGTGACTTTAATAAGTGATCACTAGTTTAAAGGTCATTGAGAGAGGGCTTTTTGAGGTTTTTAATCTGCGACTACGCAGTTTTGCTAGGCTTATCTATACTCAGACTGGTATTGCTTTACTGAATTTCTATGTTGATTGAGTTTAAAATGACTGGAGTCACAAATGAGCCACACTTATAAAATTATTGAGTTAACAGGATCGTCACCTATCAGCTCTGATGATGCGATAAAAAATGCAATTGCAGCAGCTAATGAATCGCTTAAACATTTACGTTGGTTTCAGGTTGTTGAGACCAGAGGTCACCTAGAAGAAGGTTTAATTGCTCACTGGCAAGTCACTATTAAAGTCGGTTTTACTTTAGATCAGAAATCACCTCATTGAAGACGTGGTGTCTGAAAGATGACAATAAGTAAAAGGTTTAAGCGTCTCTAGGTAAGCCTTTTTCAACACTGCGGATCACTCGCAAGGTTTTACGGCTTAAATGACTTTTAGGCGCCGTTTTTGTTTTATCGTCAGGGGTTAAATCTTGCTGTTTAAGTGCTTGTTGCGCTAGTGCCCAATCAATATGTTCTATGACCATTTCATCGACTTCATCGCTACATCTGCGTAGGTTAAGCGCATCAATAATTTGCTGATTAAACGGCGCGTTACCTAAGGCTATCGCAATGTTTCTTAACCAGCTTTTATGGCCAATTCGACGTATAGGGCTGCCTTCTGTAAGTGATAGAAATTGCTTTTCAGTCCAAGCAAACAAGCTTAGTAAATCAGGTTGGATCAGTTGTTTACGAATATGAAAATCAGTTTGCTGAGTTAGCGGCGCTTTACTGTTAACAGGGCACACTAATTGGCAATCATCACAACCATAAATGCGATTGCCAATGGCTTGGCGAAATTCTTCAGGTATCACGCCTTGTAATTCAATGGTGAGGTAAGAGATACAGCGGCGACCATCGACGACATTGTTGTCTAATATGGCATTAGTCGGGCATGATTTTATGCAGGCTACGCAGCTATTACAGCTTTGGTGGATAGGAATATCTACAGGCAAAGGTAAGTTAATTAACACTTCGCCTAAAAAGAACCAACTGCCAGCCTCAGGGTTTAGTAATAATGAATGTTTACCTGTCCAGCCAAGACCTGCTTTTTCCGCTAATGGCCGTTCAAGGATTGGGGCAGAGTCCACAAACGGTCTGAAATCAATGCCATCAAGCCCTAAGTTATGGCAGTGTGACACGATTTTATCACCGAGTTTTTTAAGCTGTTTACGAATCAGTTTATGGTAATCTCTGCCGCCTGCATAACGAGAAATATAACCTAAGTTTGGGTCTGATAAATTAGTGGCAAAGCCCGCTTGTGGCGGTAAATAGTCCATTCTGGTGCTGAGTACGCGAACGGTACCAGGGTGAAGCTCATGGGGGCGAGCGCGCATCATGCCGTGGCTGGCCATATAGCCCATTTCCCCGTGATAACCATTATCGAGCCATTGTTGTAACTTGCTCTCTTCACTTTTTAAATCGGTATCGGTGATCCCAAGCTGAGAAAACCCTAATTCAAACGCCCAGCTCTTTATTAAGTAAGCTAACTCCGCCATCTCAGTGGCTGAAAGCTTATGCGCTAATGGCTGTAATAGTCCTGAGGGGGTTGTGGCAGACTCCTTTTCCCTAGCATTAAGCGCTGTATTAGTATTAGCCGCTGGATTAGCATTAGGAGGTATATTTGAATTAGGCATGATGACAGCTATTTACGCTAGGTTAGTGATCCACTGTTTTATTATAACCTCTGTGAGTCATCATGGTAGTACGATAGCTGATTTCGGCCATTTCTTTTGGCTTGGTAAAGCGCCATGTCTGATTTTTTTATCAGTTCAGATAATGTTTGTTCATCATAATAAGTGCTCACCCCAGCACTGATGGTGACCTTTAGCTCGGGGTTAATTGCTGAGAAATCATGACTTGATACGTCCTCGATGATCGCTTGTGTTAGTGATATCGCAGCAGTGGAGCGAATTTGCGGTAATAACACTAAGAACTCTTCACCACCTACTCTACCAATGACTGCGTTTGCTGGTAATTTGCTAGTACAGATCTCTGCTAATGTTTTAAGGACAGTATCACCAGCGTCATGACCATAGGTGTCATTTACTTGCTTAAAATGATCGACATCAAAAGACACAATAGCCAAAGTTTGCTGATTGATTAAGGCATTATTAAATAATTGATTTGCCTGTTGATACAAGGCAAGGCGGTTTGGCAACTGGGTTAGTAAATCGGTCAATGCTAACTGTTTAAATTGTTTCGACTTCTTGTTTGAGTAGAGAGTAAATATAAACAGTAATATTAATGACGCACCGCCCAGTATTAGTGCAATAATTTGTAATCTTTTATTGTCTTGTTGGGTGACTAACTGTTGCTCTTTCAGTAATTGGAATGCGATCAATTTAGCATTTTCAGCTTCAATTTTTTCACTATCAAACTTGACTAGCATTTCAGTGCTGCTTTGATTTTCCATCGCCTTATCAATTAGCTGATGTATCTCATACAGGCTAATTTGTGCGTCATAGGCTTGCTGCCAATCTTGTAAGGATTCATATATCTCTATTTTTGATTTGAGTAGCATTTCATGGCCGCGCTTATTGTGATTGCGCTCAAACCCTGCGGTGGCCTTGTCTAAGTAAGGTATTGCTTGCTCTTCGAGCCCTAACCCATGTTTAGCTTGGGCAAAGAACAATTGCATAAAACTATAATGAGTATCTACATTAGGGCCGATGACATCTTCATATTCCTTGAGATAATCAAGGGCGAGTTGATATTTGCCTAGTTCAATAAGTGGGTAAGACATATCTACAGCTACCCGTGCAGGGTATGTAGGGTCGGTATAGATAGTCTGAAAATAGTCCAATACGGTTAAATAGTGGTCGGCAGCTTTTTGGTATTGGCGTAAATCTTCATAGGCATAGGCCATGTCCATTTTTACCATCATGGCTAAATCAAGCTGGTTGCTCTTGGTAAAGGCTTGCTCAAGCTGGAGATAATATTTTAGGGCGGTGTCCGTTTCGCCCATACGGCGATAAGTGACCGCTAAATCTAGTAGGCTGAGGTGCTGTCTAGTGGGTAAATCAAACTCTTTATACAGCTCATGAGCCAATAATAAGTTTTTCAGCGCCATCGCGAAATCAGCGGTATAGGAGGCGATTTGACCAAGCTGTGAATAGGCATCAGCCATTAAGCGGCGATTGTTAATCCCTTCTGCTGCTAACAAACTTTCACGAATAAGGGCATTTGCCGCTGAGGTATCGCCGCGGTAACGCATGATAGTTGCTTCACAGAGCTTTAACTCTATTCGAGTGCTTGCTGGCATTGCTGGATAAGTTTTTAAGGTATCAATAATGAACTGATCGGCTAATTTATTTTCATCGCCATGGAAAACATTATGACTAAGACACTGTTTAGGCAGTAACAAGTAAGTGCGTTCGATATCTTCTACATCGAGCAAGCTTTCAAGGTCTTTAACCATTTTCGGAAAACTAGGATCGTTAATATCGGTTTGATCGGCGGCGTTAAAGAGTGTATCAAACTCAGGGTTTTCTATTTTGGCAAAGCTTGAGAAACTCATACTGAGCATAGCTAAACCTAAGCTAATAATGAGCAATGGCTTACGAACTAGCATTTGGATAAACAGGTTTTTATTAATGCCGTGAAAAAGGCTTTTTTGATTGCCGCTGTGCATATATCAATGCTCTCCTTTAATGATGTTTGGGAGATATTGATAATGCCTATAGCAGTCTCTGCCGTCATTTTTTGCCTCATAGAGGGCAATATCAGCTTTTTTCAAAATAGTAGAAATACTGCTTTCATCAATCACGCTTGTAATGCCGATACTGACTGAAAATATCAAGTTATCGTTTAACTGCGGTGAGTTCACAAGTTTCATTTTATGATTAATTCGCTCAGCGAAAATCATCGATTGCTCGATATTTGTCTTTGGCATAATGATCAGAAACTCTTCACCACCAATACGCGCCACAGTATCTTCCTCGCGGCAATTTTGCTGACAAGTTTGAGCAATGAGTTGTAGTGCTATATCACCGATGTCATGGCCGAATCGGTCATTGACACTCTTAAAGTGATCTACGTCGATAAGTAAGATAGAAAATTGCACTTTTTGCTTTAGCAGCTTTTGCATGACCTCGTAGGCATGTAAGCGATTAGGGATGTTGGTGAGTGGATCTTTTAATGCTATTTGTCGATATTGTTGTGACTTTTTTTGCAGCTTAATAATTAAAATAACTAATATTAACAAGAAGATAAATGTCATTGCGAGGGCGGTGTATTGTAATTTTTGCTGAGTTTTTACGGCATTAAGCTGAATGTCTTTAAGCGCTTGGAACTCAATTAACTGTGCTTGTTTATCTTCTAGGTTATCTGAGTCAAACTTGAGTCTCATGTCGGAATTATAGGTGTCCAGCCTTAACTGATCGAGTTGTTTATGAATGCTTAAGAACTGATGGTGCCAGTAGTTAGCTGACTTATAATCAGCTTGGATAGCAAATAACTGACTGGCTAACTGATAACTAATAGCTAAACCTTTTTGCATATTATACTTTTGAAAGTTAGCTGTTGCTGCATTGAAATGCTCAAAGGCGCTAGCATAGTTGCCTTGTAACATGCGCAGCTCTAAATAATAACTATGCATGTAACCATAGTGAGAGTACATCTCGGGGGTCATGTAAGGTCGAGCTTGATTTAGCCACTTTTCTGCTTCTGCTAATCGGCCAAGTTTAATCAGCGGCGCTGACATATCAATCGCAACTCTAGCGGTGTAAAGCGGATCATTGATCCCCTCGATGACCTGATAGACTTTTTCAAAGTATTCCAGTGCTTGCTGATATTCACCGCGATCTAATTCTATATAAGCGAGTGAGTTTTCAACATTGGCAAGTAACATTAAGTCTTTGGTTTTATTAAGGTAACCCTTTATTCTGTTGTAGTAATAAAGTGCTTTTTCGTTATCGCCTGAGCGCCGGTAAATACCTGCTAAATTCAGTAAGTCTAAGCTAGCTGCATGCTGTAAGCCTATTTGTTGATTGAGCTCAAAAGACTGAGTGAAGCTATCAATCGCTTTGGAAAACTGACCTTGATAAAGTGCTTGTTTGGCAATGTTATTATGGGCTTTGGCGATGATATGCTTGTCATTTAGTGCTAAGGCTTGTTCAAGTGCAGCCTGATTTAGTTTAATCGCGCTGCTATGTTGGTCAAGGTATCTGAATGCTTTTGAACGACATAAATTCAGCAAAATTGGAATTTGTGGACTAAAAAAAGATTGCTGCTCAATGTTGTTTGTCGTGGTAATAAAGTTGTTGTTTTGCTCACTGTCACTGGAGATAAAGGTTTTACATTGCTCAGTAAGTAACAGCTGCTGGCGCTCAATATCGTTACTGGCAATAATGTTCTCGAGTTTGAGTAATGTTTGCTCTATGACAAGTAAATCTGTGATCTGTTCTGTTTTTAATTGATGGAACAAGTCATCAGCTGCCTTGTTATCAAAAGTAAAAGCAGTCACTGAAGCACTATTCAGTAAACCGACTAATACCAACAATAACAGCAGCTGATTGATGTAACGACTCACCTTGTGACAGTAAAGGCCGTTAAAAACGCTAATTGTTGAATTATAATTATTATGCAATTTTTTATACTTGCTTTACGCAGTTCCTTCATGCTGTTTTTGTTTGTTAACTAAGGCTGTAAACTGGCTTGTTAACTCGCAACAATCCTTTTAAGCACAACTTTTACAAAAGTGCTAATCAACTTGAGCAAAACAGTGCTCAGTGCTTTTTATTGTTAGGCTACAGGTTAAAAATTGGCCGCTTTGCTTAATATCGGCCATGCAACTTTTCCCTGAATTAATATTTTTGTATTTTATTATTTAGTATTTGATAACAATATAAAAAGTTCAATTAGCCACTAGGATCAATAATATCTTTTTTCTGCAGGTGAGTATCAATAAATTTACTTAACTTTACTAACTTATTGTTATCAGCTTGGTAACTATTGCTGGTGCAGCTATCTAGGTATGTCGAATTACGTAAAGCTGCATAAATCGTTAAGCAGGCATAAAAGTTAATAAAAAAAGAGATAAGATCTATATCAAAGATTGCTAATTTAACTTACTGGCTTCACAACATTATGACAGAAATTTTGGTTTGTTCAATCAAAGCTGAATAAGTAGCGCTGTTATGGCTAAGCTTCTGTTTAAAAGGGTAAATAAATAAGTATGTGTCACACAAAGAACACTTCAGCCTGTGCTTTTGTTAATATTTACTCGCGTTTTTTTGTTTAAATGCACTGTGAGGTAATCTGATTAATTGTTTATTTCATCTTTTAAAAATAGCTGTTGCTAATATAGTTCGTTAACTGTGTTTACCATAGTGAAAACACCTTAAAAAGAGTCGATAAATGTTAAAAGCATCATCATTCATGAGTCAAGTTGTTTGCATTCATTTTATGTGTTTAACGGGCCACTTTTAATCTAACTGGATAAGATCACATTATTGACTGGGTAGGTATTTGCAGCTTCACAAAAACAACCAATATATATGTCTATAACCTATAAAGGCGTTGATAATATCGTTTATACTAGTCTGTTGCTAAATAACATAAAGCTTAAAGGTTTAATGGCAGTATTTTCTGCGATAGAAACCTTATGCCTGTGCCATTTTAAGTGCTGTTAATGCGACTTAGTTACTCAAACTGCGTTAATCACATGAATTCATGGCGCTAACTTAATCATTGAAATAGAGAACAAACTAATGAGTCAACTAAGCGAAGAGTATAAAGCAACAGCAAAGCAGATTTCTTTTAATGTCGCTAATAAAGTGCTGCCGATGGATAAATTACCAGAGACTTTACTTGAGGCTTATGAAGGTTTGTTTAATGAGCTAATTGAAGACAAGGCTGAGTTATTTGCTAAAAGCTGGCAAGCAATGCCTGCGAGTGCACAAAAATTACTGCCCAAGGCGGAGTTTCATGGTTTTTATATTGCCAATGCGTGGATGCAGTTAAGCCGTGTTGCCCAAGAAATTGCAGATGAGGCTGAGTCAGAAAAAGAAATTGATGAAAAAGAATATGATGGTGTATTTGGCCGCTTGGCAGAGCAATCATTAAAAGAAAGTATTAGAAAATTAAAAAAAGCACGTACAGATCGCTCAATGCTTAATAGCTTTAAACAAGTTATGTCTGCTTAACGCTTGCTGAAATGTTTGACTGGAGAATAAATGACACTCGCGTTACGTAAACAAATAAACTGGCCCTGTGAATTGAGCGAAAGAACCAAAGCTGAGATCATGGATATTGCTGTCGATGATCAAGGCATTGAGAAATACAGTAACCTACTGGCTGATGACAGTGAACGGGGGTATTTTTACTGTATCGATGGTCTGGGTACATTTGCCACCACCAGTGCTGATAACCGCCCTTTAGCGAGTTTTATATTTGGTAAAGAAATGTGGGTTGGGGCTGTAGCGGTTGAGATTTTCCCTAAAATTAGTCTTTATACCAATGAACTGGAACCGATCAACAGCTTGTTTTTCCCTAAATGTGAACTCACTGAGTTAGCTAACATTAACCCTGAGATTTATAAGTTTATTTATAGCATTATGCGCCGTAATACCCCTAAACTGGTTCAAGGTATGCACTTGTCATTTTATGGTATTGAAGAACGTATCATTCATTTTTTATTAGAATTAGTACGTGCTAAACGCATGATTGATTTGCCCGTTATTGAACTAAAAATCACCCAGCAGCAACTGAGTGAAATTGCCAATGTAAGTCGCCCTCGAGTCAATGAAGTACTCAATAAGTTGGCTGAAGATGGCTATATTGATTTAGTCAGAGGCAAGATGATTATTTTAGATTATACAAGGTTGTCAGAATTATTAGCGCTACGAGTGACAATGTAATACGAGTGATTATGTAAAACGAATGACTATGTTATACGAGTGAATTGTCACAATCTCGACGGGTTTATAGCTGCTATTCGGGTTAGGTTGTGAGCTGGCGTTAAATGAAAAAAAAGGGCCTTCTTTGTAGAAGGCCCAAGCACTAGTTTGGAATGCTATCCTAGTGTAGTTTACGGCGACGTTTAGCGCCTAATGTGCCGAGTAATATCAGACTTAAGATCCCCATGCTAGCGCCTGTAACTGCAGCATGAAGATAAAAACGCTACTTCAATTCGATATTGCCGCTTATGGTATTAACGCTAAATTTACCTGTGGCATCGCCGGTTGTAAATTGGATGCTTTCTCTTGCTGAATACTTAGTTTTTAGCGGTTTATCATCGGTTAATTCGTTATTAATATCGCCACCTGGGCCACCATCAATCTCAAATGTCAGGTTAGGCATTTGAGTGAATTTGACTTCAACATCACCGCTAACCGTATCAAATGATGCCTTAGTGACTTTGGCGCTTAAACTGATGTCGATATCGCCACTGACACTGACAATTTTGATTTTTTCTACCGCGCTAAAGTTGCCTTCAATATCACCTGATACTTGATCGATACTAAGCTTAGTGACTTGGTTATCTTTAGACTCTAACTCGCCACTGACGAGGCGATACTGAGCTTTGCCTGCAGAGCTTTTATCCTTGATATCGCCAGAAACGGTTTCTAATTCAAGCTTGCCATTGAGCTTGTCTGACTCAATATTGCCTGACACTGTTTGTAGTTTTATGTCGCCATCCATGTGGTTAGCTTTTAAGTTACCACTGACTAATGCCAAGTCTATTTCGCCTGACAGATTTTCAATCTTGTAATCTGCTGAAACCCCTTCAGCTTCAAGCATTAGCTTTATGGGTAATTTGATGACTAAATTTGAGCCATCTTCATCATGACCCCGATAGCTGTTGGGTAGCTTATCTTCAATAGTGATTTGATTGCCTTTTTGCTCAAAGATAAACCCTTCAGACAATTCATCTAACTGACCGGATACTGTGATGAGGTCTTTGTCCCAGCCGATGATCTCTACTTTGCCGCGCTGCACTTTTAGCTCAATTTGTGGTTTCGCATTAACCGTCATTTCTTGTTCAACGGATTGTGCTGCAAAGGCCATTGTTGATGTCATGAGTGTTGTTGTGAATAGCAGGCTGCCGCCAATGATAAGTCGGCTGATAAACTGACTAGTTTGATTGTTCATATGGAATTTCCTTGAGTCGATGGAGTCGTGTTAATTGGGGTGCGTTGTTGCTGTTGTAACAGCTGTATTTCGCGCTTCATTACCCATAACCATAAATCCCACACTTGCTTGTTATTGGGATCGCTTTTAAGGGCTTTTTGGATCTCTTTTGATGCAAGCTGCAATTCGCTATAACCCTTATTGAATGGATTAGTAAGGTCATCAAGCTGCATGCCAACAGTATATTTGTTGTCATCAAAGCCATTAATTTGCTGTTGATGGGTCAGGGCTATTTGATCAACCAAGGCAATTAAATCTTCAGTAGACTGATTGCTAAGGGCATTTGTGACGGTGATAGGCTCAAGGCTTGGCTTTTGTGCTGTAGGGCTTGTTAATAGCCAGCCTAATACCAATACAAAACTAATACTGGCGGCAACGGCAAGATGTCGCCAGTATTGCGAGTTAGCGCTGCGGTACTGAGTTGCAGCATCAGTTTGCTTTGATGGCACTGAAGAATTTGTTGGGGCGCTTATTTTCGCCTCAATGTCTTGCCATAGATCTTTGTTTGGTGAGATCTCTTTTGGCAAGCTATCAATAAGCCTTGTTAATTGTTGCTGCTGATTGCTATTTTTCATGCCAACATCTCCTGTAGCATCTGCTTTGCTCTGTGGTATTGGGCTTTACTGGTGCCAACGGCAATATCCAAAATCTGCGCAACTTCATCATGTTGATAACCTTCAATTGCGCACAGTACAAACACCACGCGGGTGCGTTGTGGCAGTTGCATAATTAATTTATCAAGGCGGTGATACTCTTGATGGCCGTTTTGCGTTTGATGATTTTCGCTGAGACTTTGATGATGCTCACTCAAGCTCGATTCTGGTAAAAATCGATGCCAAAAGCTTTGCTTTGCTTTCATGCTGTTAATAGCTTGGTGGACACACAGCTTATATAACCAAGTCGTAAACTGACTATCGCCATTAAACTGATTTAGCTTTTGCCATAATCTGACAAAGCAGTCTTGGCAAATTTCATCGGCATGATCAGCGCTACCACTTAAACGCAAACAAATTGCATACACACGGCCTTGATGACGCTGATAAAGTAGCTTAAACGCTGCTTTATCGCCGCCCTTAGCTTTCGCCACTAAAGCGTCATCTAAGCAGGCATTATTGATTTCACCAGCTTCAGCAGCGCGAGTATTACTGCTGAGTTGATTATCAATGTCTGTGATATTGCTTGAGGTTAAGTTCACCAATTATTCCAATGTGATGTGAGTTACTAGATTAGACATTAGCAAGTTGCTAAAAGGTTTACTTGATTAAATAAAATATTTTTTTGATTACCATGGGGAGTCAAAATGCTGAAAAGCATCTGCTTGAGTAAGCTTAGGTGTGAAAGGTTAAAGTGAAAATTTTAAGTGGAAGCAAGTAGGATAGGGGCTTGGCACAACTTTAAGGGCTTTATGGTTATAAAAACAAAAATGCCCAATGGTGAATTGAGCATTTTATCAGTGCGATTAACTTTAATTACCGGACTTAAGCAACTAGCCTTTAGGACTATTTGGCGACAATCGTGTTAACGCCATCTGGGCTGCCAACCAGCAATACATCAGCACCGCGGTTAGCAAATAAACCATTAGTGACCACACCAACAATATCATTTAATTGCTTTTCTAAGGTTTTAGGATCAAGAATGCGGTAGTTGTACATATCCAAAATTACATTACCATTGTCAGTGACGACACCTTCACGGTAAACCGGATCGCCACCTAATTTTACTAATTCACGAGCAACGTAAGAGCGCGCCATTGGGATCACTTCAATAGGCAGTGGAAACTCACCTAAAATCTCAACTTGCTTGGTATTATCAACAATACAAACAAACTTTTTAGCCACAGCCGCGACAATTTTTTCACGGGTTAATGCCGCGCCGCCGCCTTTAATCATGTCCATATGGTCATTGATTTCATCAGCGCCATCAACGTACACAGATAGATCTGAGACACTATTGAGATCAAATACTTCAATGCCTAAACTTTTTAGTTTTTGGGTTGAGGCTTCAGAGCTTGATACGGCGCCTTCAATGTCATCTTTCATTGTCGCTAACGCATCAATAAAGTGATTAACCGTTGAACCTGTTCCAACACCAACAATTGAACCTTCTTCAACATATTTAAGTGCAGCCCATCCAGCGGCTTTTTTCATTTCGTCTTGGGTCATATCAACATCCTGAGGTGGCAATCTACCAATGGTAAGTAATAAATTTGGTTAAGTATAACAAATGCTAAGCCATAGCAGGTACGTTGTTGGCTGATTTATTAACTGGCAGTTACACGAATCGTTACACTCAAGAGTTATAAGTGTATTGCCATATGCGTCAGTAAATCCCTATATACTTAACTTCGGTAAATAATATAGCTAAGCCATATGGGCGAGAAAATCAGCTTTAAGGAGTGATGGAGCTTAATAGGCAAGAATAAGCTGCATTTTTTATCGCGATATTACACCTGTAAAAAGTCATTTGTATCAATATTGGCGCAGTGTTTGATACAAAAGGATGTGATCTACAGCAATCTTAATCGCTATTGGTGGTGTGCAGGTTTAATTTAATCGAATGGTTCGTTAACCTATCTTATTTTTAAAAATAAACAGTGACTTAAGCCGCATAAATAGAATTTGCGATTGCGATGGACTTAATCGGATTTTACCGTTTTAACCTAAGATATAGAACAATTAAGATGCTTGCCATTAAACCATACTATGAACAAGGTTATTTATTATGACTAAGCTGACCACCGTTGCTGTAATGCTAGCTTCGATTTTTTCTATTTCAACTTCTCAGGCCAGTGAGCCCATTGAAGTCATTAAGCCTGCGGTGATCACCGAGCCTGAAAAAGTTGAGCTAGGTAAAATGCTTTTCTTTGAGCCACGTCTATCAATGTCTGGTTTTATCTCATGTAACTCATGTCATAACTTGTCCCTTGGTGGTGTGGATGCACTGCCGACCTCAATTGGTCATGAGTGGCAACAAGGTCCAATAAACTCGCCTACAGTCTTAAACGCTGATTATATGCTGGCGCAATTTTGGGATGGCCGCGCTGCAACCTTAAAAGAGCAAGCTGCAGGTCCTATCGATAATCCAAAAGAAATGGGTTATACCCATGATTTAGCAGTAGATACTATCGCTTCAATGCCTGCATATGTTGCGCGTTTTAATGACATTTATGGTTCAAATGAAGTCAACATCGACCGTATTACAGATGCCATAGCGACATTCGAAAAAACCTTAGTGACCCCAAATAGCCCATTTGATAAATATTTAGAAGGCGATAAAAAAGCCATCTCTGCAGATGCACAAACGGGTTATCAGTTATTTAAAGACAAAGGGTGTGTCGCGTGTCATAACGGCCCAGCGGTTGGCGGCACTATGTACATGAAAATGGGCTTAATTAAACCATTCCACACAGACAATCCAGCGGAAGGGCGTAAAGGGGTTACCGGTAAAGAAGCTGATAAGTTCGTCTTTAAAGTACCAACCTTACGTAACATTGAGCTTACCTACCCATATTTCCATGATGGTAGCGTATGGAACCTAGATGAAGCGGTTAATACCATGGCCGACATTCAACTAGGGCAAAAAATGTCAGCTAAAGAAACTGCACAAATGGTTGAGTTTTTGAACAGTTTAACCGGTGAGCAGCCACAAATTATGTTGCCGATTTTACCGCCTTCAAATGCGAATACACCGCGTCCAGTGCCGTTTAAATAATAGTGCCGTTTAAATAATAATGCCGTTTAAATAATAGTGCCGTTTAAATAATAATGCCTTTTAATAATAGCGGCGTTTAAACAGTATTGAAGTCGCGATAACACTTCAGCTTAACTTTACGCCTAGCTGAACATTATCTGCAACTCCCTCAAAACCTGCGCTAGTAATAGTGCAGGTTTTTTATTTCCCCGCTATTTAAGTGTGCGCTATTCATTTAGTTTAAGTCCTATTACACTGATATAAAAAATAGCAGGAACTCATAATGCTTAACATGGATTTTTCTCAGCGGGTTGTAATTGATACCAATAAACTTCAATGGGACAAAAGCCCAGCTCAAGGAGTGTGGCGTAAACGATTGGCCAGAGAAGAAGCTGAACGTGGTCATGCGACCAGTGTGGTGAAGTATGACGCTGGAGCAAGTTTTTCATCGCACCCGCATCCATTAGGTGAAGAGATATTAGTGTTATCAGGGGTGTTTTCAGATGAAACTGGCGATTATCCTACAGGGACTTATATTCGTAATCCCGAAGGCTTTAGTCATGCGCCCTTTAGCGTTCAAGGCTGTGAATTACTAGTAAAGCTACATCAATTTCAAGCTAGCGATGGCGCTCAAGTTCGTATCGATACTAACAATACACCATGGTCTGCTGGGCAAGGTGATTTAAAGGTGATGCCGCTGCATCAACATCTTACCGAATCGACAGCCTTAGTTTTTTGGCCTGCAGGTTGCCAATTTCAGCCTCATCGTCATTTTGGTGGTGAAGAAATTTACGTTATTAGCGGTGAGTTTATTGATGAATTAGGTCGTTATCCTGCAGGCACTTGGATCCGCAGTCCACATTTAAGTCAGCATAATCCTTATGTTGAACAAGATACGCTTATTTGGGTGAAAGTGGGTCATTTGCTGCTGGATGAGTAAGTTACACATTTTATAAGGACGATTGGTTAATCTTTTTATATGATGTTTATAGGATTTTTCACACTGTTTATGACAGCAATACAGGATTTAAAAGATATGACTGCACTGACAAATACCCAAGCTGATGTTGTTAGCTTTATCGAAACACTGTCTCAATCAATTGCTGAACCCGTTCGCTTTGATGATACGATGGCAATCATCGATGCTCACTATGATTTCACCCCAAGCGCTTTTACTAATGGTAAACAAGCTAACGACGCTGGCGAAAACTCAGGTTCTTGTAAGCTGTTTTCGTTTGCGCAAATTCACCAGTTAACCCAGCCTCAAACACTGCAATTATTTGGTCAATATTATCGGGATGTATTAGCCATGCCTGAGGGAAAAGATCATCAAAACATTCGTCAATTTATGTTTAATGGTTGGCAAGGAATTGAGTTTAGCCAAGTCGCATTAGTGTTGAAAGCTTCACATATTGACTAAAGTGCTCGCTTAGCGAGCATAAGTTTAATGACTCTATAAAGCACCATAGAGTCATTAAATCAGCTGTGAAAATATTATAAATTCAATGTGCTGAGCTTAACTTGATACAAGTTGCCCTTACCATTTTCAATACGGGTAAAAAATAAATAGTTATTATCTGGTGACATGATTGGAGTAAATTCATGATCTGCCGTATTGACTTTATTACCGAGACTTTTCGCCACAGACCATTGTCCATCACGTAAATATGAAATATATAAATCACCTTTACCTTGACTATCACTGCGACCTTTTATGCTGAAGATGATGCTTTTCCCGTCTCTTGATACGGCTGAATCACCAATACTCCCATTGCTACCATGCATAGTGCTTGATAATGCTTGCGGCGCCATGAAACCTTCTCCTTGGGCTTTAGCGACGTACATCAATCGTTGATCATTACGAAATGAAGGAAAGTATAAGTCACCATTAGCGGTAATTGAAGGGTATAAGTCAGCGGCATTAGAGCTGATATCCGCTAAATATTCAGGTTGTTGCCAACCATTATTAGTCAGTGCAACACGCCACAAATTAAGTGAATCAGCTTCGAGATTATCACTGCTAATAGGGCGTTTAGAGATAAAATATAGTTGGCTGAAATCTTGATTATAGTAGGGGTCAGCATCAAGAAATTCACCAGAAAAAGGCAACGACTCAGCAGTTTGCCATTGACCCTGCTTATAACTTGATTCCATTAATGTGCAATGACTAAAGTCATCATTACAGCGAGAGAAAATGACTTTATCGCCTTGTGCATTAAAGACGGTATTAATTTCAAAATTCTCTGGTGTTGAAATTATCCCAGGCGCAAATTCGACGGCTTTAATTGCGGCTTCATCTGAATGGTATGGCGCAGCTTGGACACTGGCAGTCAATAATATAGTTGTAGTTACTTGGGAGATTAGCGTGAGTGTTATTGATTTTATGCTCATGAGCTTCCTGCTTTGTTTAATATAAAATCCGTAAGCACAGGTTTAAGCTTACCTTAAACGTTAGTGCTGATAATGATTACTCAGCTATATTAACATCCGAACCCTTTTATGTGAACTTAAGTTCGCATTGGTGGGGCGAGAATTAAGTCTCTAGTTTCTTTATTTTGAGATCTTAACGTATAGCATTCATGAAACGCGTGTTCGGGCGCGGCCTCGAGTAATCATTTAAGCTTTGCCTTATCGCAATTGGATGGGAGGATATTGTATTGCTAGCGAGTTGGCTATTTATGACTCATGTTGCGTTGTAGAGGTGCACATCTACTGTATTCATATAGCTAATTTCGCACTTATGCGGCTGAAATGAATCCAAGCCAGATATTACCACTGTGATATCTGGCCGCAGATAAGGCTGTTTTTTATCGCTGAATCATTAATTATCTTAAACACCATTTTGTTCCAGCTAAGTTAGCTGTGATAAAGCTTAATATCCTTTTATCATCGGCTTTTACAAGTCGTTAAGATATTTAATGAGTTTCTTGAATGGCATTTGTAAACTCTCTAAAGCACTCAGCTTAATGTTATCGCATTGAGCTTTATCATCTTCAATTTGCTTGACTATTTTCGAGTCAGATATGCAGACTCGGATGTAATAGCCTTCATTAATCATATTTGTTATGCAATTGTTGCTTTAATGGCGCCAACTCTTTAGATTTGGTCAAGCTCATTTCTGTTAGGCTTTCCTTTTAAAGGTTTTACAATGCAAAGCGATGTCTCTATAGCCCGTGTTAAGCAGTTTCCATTACTCATGTGGATATTGTTGTTTGGCTCGTTTATTACTCGTGGCAGCTATTATATGGTGTGGCCGTTTCTCGCGATCATTTTATATGACAGGTTTGCGTTAAGTGCCACAGAAGTGGGATTGATTTTATCCAGTGCAGCATTGGTGTCTGTATTCACCAGTTTTATCGGTAGTGCATTGTCAGACCGTATTGGTCGGCACAAATTGATGTACATGACTGGTGTGCTATATATCATTTCTTTTTCATTGCTAGCACAAGTCGACAGCGTTAATGGTTATGTGGTGGTGATGACCTTATGTTCAATCGCGACCTCGATATGGCGACCGCTCACCTCAGCCGTTATCGGTGACATAATACATGATAAGCAAACCCGTGAATTGGCGATGCAATCATGGTATTTCATCGTCAATGTCGGCTGCGCTGTTGGGCCTATGATTGGCATTTGGTTAGGACTAACGGGTGAGCAATCGAGTTTTTACATCACAGCCGGTGCATTTGTGGTGTTACTGATAATGCTTTATTGGGGGTTTAGTCATCAATCAAATATTGATTCCGCTAAAAATACCGCTGATAAAGAGGCTCATTCGGGTGTAACAAAGCCTGTTGCAAAAGAAACTCGCCAGCAAATTTTTGCCATTTTAAAACAAGATAAATTGTTTCAATGTTTAATATTAGCCAATACCTTATGCATGTTTATTTATGCGCAAATGGACAGTTCGCTCATTCAGTATTTAACCCGAGCACAAGCGCCTCAATTACTGACGTTGATATCGAGTATAATTTTTACCAATGCATTAGTGATCATTTCTACGCAGTTTATCTTATTAAAACTGATGGCTAAATATAGTTTAATTCAGCGAATTCAATTTGGATTGATCTTGCTCATGTGCTCCCAAGTGTGGCTGGCATTAAACCCAGTGGATATATTTTGGGGCTGGATAGGGGCCGTAGTGGTGATGAGTCTTGCTGAGACGATTTTATTTCCGACCATGAATGTGCATATTGATCGCTTAGCCCCGCAACATCTTCGAGGCGCTTATTTTGGCGCAGCTTCATTTAGTGAAATTGGTTTTGCCATGGCGCCGTTAGGAGGAGGGATCATTCTTGACCTACTCGGAGGCCCGTGGCTATTTATGATAGGGGCGGTTTTATGTGTTGTGGTTATCAATCTTTATCGGATATTAACCAGACTTTCTCGACCCAATATTGCCGAAATGAAACTGAGTTAGCCCCCTAAAGTGGGTTTGCTGTTTATCTATTTGTCGAGCATTTGTCGAGCATTTGTCGAGGTAGTGGCGTCGTGTTTAATTTGCGCTGCTCTATATGATTAACGGCAGTGATCACCTATATCCCAGTGTGTTTGGTGATATACCTTTGGTATACGGTGGTCATACATGTTCATCGTATCGCAATATATAACCGTCTTTGGAGGATAAAGTTACCAGCCTTCAACGCCTTCCATATCTGGTAACTGATGCGCTATGCCTTTATGGCAATCAATACAAGTTTGTTCGCCGCTCTCTAAATACTTTGAGTGCATATTAGCTGCCCTATCTGATTGGCGAGTGAAGTCCATATAATCGTATTCATGACAATTTCGACATTCAAGTGAGTTATTGGCTTTTAATCGACGCCATTCATGTCCAGCAAGCTCACGACGTTTTGCTTCAAATTTTTCAGGGGTATCAATGGTGCCGACTAAATGTGCCCATATTTCTTTAGACGCTTGCATTTTTCGGGCAATTTTATCGGTCCATTTATGGGGCACATGACAATCATGACAAGTCGCTCTTACACCACTGCGATTGGTGAAATGAATGGTAGGTTTCATTTCTTCGTAAACATTTTGATGACAACTACTACAGAATTCTTCAGTGCTCGACATTTCTAATGCAGTATTAAACGCCCCCCAAAATATGACACCCGCTATAAAGCCGCCGATAACTAAGAAGCCTAAACTGTAATGAACACTAGGCTTTTTAATTACTCGCCACACAGTACCTAATAATGCTTTTAATTTCTCCATTGAATCACCTTATTGGAATATCGGGGGCAAATTGAGTAGTGCAAATGATGTGGGGTAAATGAGTTAGAAGTATAAATATAGCTGAACAATACTAAGTGGTAGTTATTATTTACTTTCTATAGAAGTAAATGGGACCCAAATATGATGCATTATTAACGCTTAGTGTATGGTAGTTAACCTTGTCGTGACGATGAGTTCTTGTGAGGATTGATTTTTAGTATTGAGACGCTGTCACTCTGCTTTACTGCTTATTGAGTGTATTGCACAAAGCAATTACGGCCTTTTTCTTTGGCTTGATAAAGCGCTTTGTCGGCTTTTTTAACCATCGAGATCTTGTCTGAATCCGGGTTAATTTGTTCTAAATAGAATCCCACCGAGCAAGTCACATAATGTTGCCCTGCGACCTTACCATGGGGTTCTTTTAATTCTTGCCATTGGTTGATGATGTTATTGGCAAGCTCAAGGCATTGCTCTTGTGTCACTTGCGTTGAAACCACCACAAACTCCTCACCGCCATATCGGGCGACAATATCAGATGATCTACGGAAGACTTTAGTTAAGTTACTGGCTTGCAACTTAATAATATTGTCTCCTTTTACGTGGCCATAGCCATCGTTGTAACCTTTAAAATAATCAAGGTCGATAATAAATACACAAATACAATTTCCTGATCTGTTTTGCAAACTGAGTTGCTCTGAAAAGCGTGCTTCAAAAGTCCGGCGATTATAAATACCGGTTAAATGGTCTATCTGACTTAATCGATTCAATTTTTTATTAGCTTTTGACAGCTGTTTTAATGCCCGTTCTATTTGTAATACTCCTAGCAGGCCAACAATCAAGCCTACGACAACAAAACCTAAACTGACGGCCGTTTTATTACCATAAATAGGCTCTGTGAGTACGATGCTGGCAAAACCAATCAGCACTATTAATGAATAAGGTACAGAATATTTAAATGACATACGAAATACGAATAGGGTAAATAAGCTATACATAACAGTGCCTTCATAAGGAAAGGCAAAGGCTTCCATTTGCCAACACATTAGTATTAACCAATAGTTGATAAAGGTGAGCAACAGCATGGTGACGGCAAGCGCCATTTGGTAGAACTTCGAAAATTGCGGGTGAAAAGAGGCCAATAAAAAAGCAATACAGACAGGTAACTGCAGGTATAAACGAGAAGTGATGTATATATCGCTTACGGCATCAGGTACTAGGGCTAAATCTGCAATCATAAAGCTGCCAAGTAAAGCCGTGCCAATAATGACCAATAGCCTAAATTGAAAAAGGCTTAAAGACGTGTTGCCTATGGTGTTGGTATGTTTGTTACCCAAGCATATTGGCCTTTGTGTCATTAATTCGTTTAATATCAATATAAATAGTATGGTCATTTGATGTTAGCACAAATCGTTAATGGCGAAACAAGTCTTTATAGTCTCAATAATATCATCGACATAGCACAACTAGTGTAGCGGCGCTTTTTGTACTGGAGCTTGTTGTTTTAACAAGTCCTTGATTCAGAATTCACTTATCAAGCAATTTGGCAATGTAACGCTTAAGTATCTAAAACGTTACTGACATAATCACAGGGCGAGTATTGCACTATTATTAGTACAGGCCATTAATACAGGCAATTAGTACAGATAATTACTACAGAGAATTAGTTCAGAGATAGGCAGCGCTATTAGTGAGCGCAACCCATTAAGGTCATTATTACTACAATTATCACTGTCATGTTTAAAAGGTGCTTTATTACTAATGAGAAAGCCATTTGACTCATGCAGAATTCATTCAAGCTAAATATCTGAATGGTTGTATAAAATTAAATATATTTTAAAGGATGTTATATGAAACGCATGCTCATCGCTTTGTTAGCGAGTTACGCACCATTTGCAGCTGCCAATGACGTAGTGTTGTGGCAAGACAACAGTTTATCTTACCTTTATGGTGATGATTTTAAAGTCAATCCTGAGATTCAGCAAACGCTGACTTTTGAGCATGCCAGTGGCTGGAGTATTGGTGATTTATTTATGTTTGTCGATTTCACTAAATACAATGGTGAAGAGGACTTCTTAAATGGTAAAACCGCCTATTATGGTGAACTTAGCCCGCGCTTCAGCTTCAGTAAAATGCTTGGTAAGCCTGTTGAAATAGGGTTTGTGAAGGATGTATTACTGGCAACTACCATTGAGTTTGGTGAGGGCGATGTCGAGTCATTTTTGATTGGTGCAGGGTTTGATTTAGCCGTACCCGGTTTTGATTTTTTTCAACTTAATATGTATAGACGCATGCCTGATGGGCGCGATGGTGACACTTGGCAAATAACACCGACCTGGAAAGTTACTTGGCCAGTTGGTGAGTCCAATATCGTATTTGATGGTTTTATTGATTGGGTCGTTGATTCTGATGGCAGTTATGAAAAGAACTTTCATTTCAATCCACAGCTAAAATATGATTTAGGCAAGCAAGTCGGCATGCGAGACAGTGCGCTTTATGTGGGTCTTGAATATGACTATTGGAAAAATAAATACGGTATCAAGAGTCGCTCAGGCTTTAATACCAACCAAAATGTTACTAGTTTATTGGTAAAGTATCACTTCTAGGGTGCTTATTAGGCATTAGTAAATAGTCAGGGTATTCATAATAAGTGATGTTTACTCTGATTTTTTGTTTTTATAATGATATTACAATGTCCTTGTCGCAGTTAAACCATTGCTCTACAGCCTCAGACATATAGCTCCACTAATTGAGCCCAAAAAGTTTCTTTTTTATCGAACCATTAAACTGAAAAATAATAGCAGTCTTAAACAATATTCTGGCTAAAATGTCTATACTCAAAGTGTATTATTTTTGACTAATGAGTTGCTATGGCCTTAATAGCCCCCCCAATACCTTTCGATTTATTAGAATTTTTCAGCGCGGATAACCCTCTTTTGCAGTTTACGATTGATACGCTTCCGGTGCCGATTTTTTACAAAGATGTGAATGGGGTTTATTTGGGCTGTAATCGGGCTTTTGAAGACTTCATAAAAATATCGAGACAACAACTGGTGGGGTTTAGCGTATATCAATTGTTTGATAAAGCCTTGGC
This sequence comes from Shewanella sp. 3_MG-2023, assembly GCF_030548765.1. Taxonomy (NCBI): domain Bacteria; kingdom Pseudomonadati; phylum Pseudomonadota; class Gammaproteobacteria; order Alteromonadales; family Shewanellaceae; genus Shewanella; species Shewanella sp. 3_MG-2023. The sequence continues at coordinate 47,397 of NZ_JAUOSH010000030.1, forward strand.
GGATAGTTACCAACAAGCGGATCAAGCCTTGTTTGATAATCCTGGGGTGCAAATTTATGAAAAAGAAATTCGCACCAATAGCGGAGATATTGTGTTTGTAAAATTTCACAAAACCAGCTTTTTTGATGCGGAAGGTAATGTGGCTGGTTTAATCGGAGTAATATTCGATGTAACCGAACAAAAAGCCTTAGAAGCCAAATTGACTCAACATGCCACTTTTGATTACTTAACAGGCTTTTATAATCGCCGTGAAGGCGCGGCTATCGCGTTAGAAAACATGGTATTAGCGGTAAATGGCGAAATTGAATTTGGGGTGATCATGCTGGATGTTGACCACTTTAAACGTGTAAATGATCAATTCGGTCATGGCGTTGTAGATCTGGCCTTGCAACATATCGCTGCCATTATTAAGCAATCAAATTCGCCTGAAACTACAGTAATTCGATGGGGCGGTGAAGAGTTTCTTCTATTAATCAAAGCGCCTCTTAGCGATACTGTTGCTAGCCGCTCTAATGATGAGCACGATTTTAAACATGACATGCTCGTCATTGCTAACGATATTCGTGAGGCTGTTGCTTCAACGCCAATTAAACTCGACTCGCAACTTGTTCATCTTAGCATTAGCTGTGGGGTGAGTTGTTATACGAAGCAAAGCTTACGCGCACTCATTAATGAAGCTGATGAACTTTTGTATCAAGCTAAAAATAACGGCCGTAATCAAGTTTGCGGTTAATTTAGTGCTATGACCGCAAACTTATAACAAGCAGGACGATAGCGTTTTCTGAGGTATTCTTTTCATACAATCGCTTTCGTATTTCGGGCTGAACAAACTTATTCCTCAATCTTTACTCCATAAACCTTAACCCACACACCTTACGCCATACTCCACATGCCATCGTTTTAGCAGACTAGCTTCAAAATTATTGAGTTCAAGGGAGGGTTACAGACTGTCTCGCAGATTAAGCTTTTTATCAATAACGCTAGTTGTTGCATAAAGGTTAAATGACGTTTACCTTAAAATATGTGATTAAAAAATAATAAAAATTTAGCTTAGCAGTTCTTGTGCTAACGAGAACTCGATAACAAAGTTGAACTTAAGACGGAGAAAGTCAGCTGCAACTGACTCATAAAATAATAATGGACTCAAACATGATTAAGGTAATACAGATTTATTTTATCCCCGCAGCGGTATTTCTGTCAGTGCTTATTGGTGGTGGTTATGGGACGGGCAGAGAGGTTATCGAGTTTTTTACCCAATACGGCCAAATGGGAGGCGTATTAGCCATATGCACGGCAACGGTAATTTTTGCAATAGTATTAGGAATAACCTTTGAATTTGCACGGGTGTTTAAGGTTTATGATTATCGCCATTTCTTTAAGAAATTAATTGGGCCTTTTTGGGTTGTATTTGAAATCTTATACATCTTACTGTTTTTGTTAGTGCTGGGGGTGGTGAGCGCCGCTGCGGGTAACACTTTGCAAGAGCGCTTTGATGTGCCTGCCACAATAGGGCTAATTTTAATGCCAATATTGGTGGCTTTGTTTGTGCTTTTTGGGCGACTGGTGGTTGAGAAGGCGTTAGCCTTGTGGTCAGTGCTGATGTACGGGGTATTTATTACTTATTTCGTCATTGTGGTTGGCCAATCTGATACGGATTTATTAGCCGCTACTGCGCTAACGGATATTGAGCCAAGCTGGTGGTTTGGCGGCGCATTGTATGCGATGTATAACTTGGCGATTGCCCCAGGGTTATTATTTTCTACCCGCGATATTGTAACTCGGCAGCAGGCTTTCGTGTCAGCTGCGATTGCCGCAGTTGCTATTATGATCCCGGCGTTGCTGTTCCACTTAAGTTACAGCGTTGGCTATCCTGATGTATTAGATAAACCGCTGCCCAATTATTGGATGATCCAGCAATTTGCCCCCGATTGGCTGTTAATGCTATTTATCATCGCTTTGTTTGGCACGCTTATCGAAACCGGTGTCGGCTTAGTGCAAAGTGTTATTGAACGTATCCCTGCCACCAGTGATGAGGCTAATGCAAAGCCTTGGTTAAGAGCGCTCATCGCCTTCGGTACAGTGTCATTGGCTGCATTGCTTGGCACCATAGGCATTGTCGATCTCATAGGTAAAGGTTACAGCTTGATGTCTTACGGATTTGCATGTGTTTATGTGCTGCCAATATGTACCCTTGGTGTTTATAAGGTGGTTAAAGCAGGCAATGGTGGGGCGCTAGAAATGCCACTGACTGAGGTTCAATAACAATAAAGTTTATTCTTCATCGCATGTGTCGAGTTAGATTCCTATATCGTCATTTTAGATGGCGTAACAGGCGCTATTAACACAGCGGGAACATTAATCAAAACGGACTGTTAAGCCTATTCAGTGCATCTTTCAGCATGAGGTTAAGAGCGAACTCTGTCGCTCTTGACTCTAGATTCTATCTCTTAATTCTTAATTCTTAATTCTTAATTCTTAATTCTTAATTCTTAATTCTTAATTCTTAACTCCTAGCACCTAACGCCGATATAGACTGTCACTCTAGTATTATTGCTTTATTTGACGAACTTGGGATTAACCTAAGTATCGTTTCATATACCTAAAGCTGGGCTAGCTTAACTGACGGCAGCATTATTGGCTGCAGCGCGAGCGGAGACAATACGCGCTCGAAGTTGGTCATAGCACCAATTGTATATAATCGCGTATATCAAGAAGAATACCACCACCCCAATGTTCATCATAAACACCGTCCAGAAATCTAACTGCAACACCCACATCATAAAGGGCTGTGTGGCAAAAATAAGACCAAACTCAAAACCTAGACCATGACCTAAGCGCATTTTAAGGGTGCGTTTAATACGGTTATGACCAAATATATGGTCAAAGCCTAAGTTGTATGCATAATTCCAACTCATTGCAATTAGCGATAAGCCTACCGCTAAGCCTGTAGCAGACTTTGGGCCCGCATCAGTAAATAAAGTTGCGGCGCCGATAACAAATGCTAAAGCAATCGCTTCAAATAATACGCTGTGAAAAATGCGCTCTTTGGTGTTCATGGTCATTCTCATTTCTGTTGGGTAGTGGTTCTTGGTTGCTAAAGTTATCATTAATGACAAAAGAATAAAGTGAGTGACTACCTTAAAAAGTGATAGATAAAATGTAAAACAGCTTGGAATATTGTTGTAGCAGCCCAGTAAGGGGGATTTTCAGCCTTTTGCAAAAGAAGTTTCACACTAAACCTATGAGAAATCCCCGGCGTTAATGTAGCTTAGCGATGTCATCGTTGACGTCTTAAATCATTAAAGCTCACGAGACTGTGGCATTATTAATAGGAAGCTATTCAATAGGATTTTATAAATCGAGTTTTATAAATAGGGAGCAATATGCAACTCCCTACTCATTTAGGAGGATAAGCTAGTTTTAGTTAAGCGGAGTACTGACTCGCTTTACGTGAGTAACGCTGCTGAAAACTAAATGGACTCATTTTCAAGGTGCGAATCGCATCAACCCAGCCAGCTACCATAGGCACCAGTGTCCAGCTAAACACTAAGTACAAGCTACCCTTGAGATACTGACCTAAATAGAATTTATGCAAACCTAAGCCTCCAAACAGCACACTAAACCATATTGCAAGCTTCTGATTTTTGATGCGAACATCTGGGTCGACGCCACCGAGGGCATCTAAACCTAGCGCGGCATGACATTGTGGGCAAGTCACTTGGTTAAGGTCGATTTTTTGGCTGCACTGTGGGCAATTAATCTGTTGCATCGCAAACTCCAATGGTCAATATCGCTGATAAGGCATTATGGGTACAAGTGTGCGCTGAACAAAGGTGCATAGTTCACAAAACGAAAATAAAGCCAAAATCTAATAAGCTTTTAAGGTATCTAGGCAAAGGCTAGCGGATTTACAAATGCTTTTTTGATAGGTGATTAACTTGACCACTTCACATCAGTCATCCTCAGGGCTGTGTGGCAAAAATAAGACCAAACTCAAAACCTAGACCATGGCCTAAGCGCATTTTAAAGGTGCGTTTAATGCGGTTATAATTAACATGGCCACCTAATTAACAGACATGTTAAGTGTTTACGGGGGAGTATTTAGCGTCAGACTTCATTTGAATTTGAATAGCCATATAAGTCATCGCAATCCAAGTATAAAGTCGTTACGTTACTTTTTAACAATGAGTGGCATGTTAAGTTCATGCTGCTTTTCCCGCCATCTCCAGTGAAACAAACTCTTTGGAAATAGCATTGATGCTTCTAAATTGGTACCACTGCAACCCGCATATCAACAACGAACACACAATAAAGCTGATAACGGGAAGCAGAAGCATTGTGGTTAATGGGTCTGCTAAATTAAGTAACATCATTAAATCCATTCATTAGTCCTCATTACTTACTAATGCTGTATCTGGCTCTGTTACTGATTCAGTCAACTCAAGAGAGGTACTTAGCTCAAATAGTTGCTCTGCGATTTTACTATGCAGATTCAAAGTAATTTCTTGTTTCGCAGTTTGTAGCATTTCTGTGGTTGCTTCAGTAAAACGTGTTTCTAATGCACTCACGACATCAGCACTACTCAATTCATTTGCTTGAGCGCCAATACTTGCTGTTGCAATAATGGCAATTAACGCTAATTTTTTAAATGTACGGTTAGTTTTTGTAGATGCTGAACGAGCTACTAAATTTGTATTTGAGGTTGAGTTAAACATGGTGTCTTCCTTTTCAATTATGGGGTACACCTAGGTTATTACAAGCTGCGTGCCAAGTTTTAAAATAGTCGTTTAAATGCCTGATTTAAAATGATTTTAAATAGTTTTAATCAAAAGCAAATCAAAACATATTCAATTTACACCTGTGTGATAAATGAACAGTTAGTCATTTTAACCACCTAAATAGTGAGTTTAGCTAACTCTTAATTAGCAAACCGCAAATACAAAAAAATAGCTTAATCAGTGGTGATATTATTAGGGTAGGAAGTGACATCTGAAATATGTTGGATCAGAGTAAACTAAATCCAAACACGTAGCAGTCTCCAATACTTTTTAATAATGGGTGGCATGTTTAGTTTTGCTGCTAATTCTAAGCCCAGCCCTAATCCTAACCCTGAACATTAGAAATTTAGCCTGAGTCGTTATGGTCAGGCTCTGATCCATTTATTCTCAAATTTTTACGGTATTAATGGCGGAGAAAGCCGTAGCGCTTTGCCCATACTAAACGAAAGGAAACCAAAAGCATTTCCCTTTTCGCTTCTTGCATCAAACGTCTTGCAGCCCCCATTGATACAGCATTCACCTCATGGGGTTAGACCTAATTTAAACTGATGAGTTTTAGATTAAGTTACTCTTGCCACTGACTCTACACACTGACTCTACCCACTTACTTTTAACCTATTTCCTTTAAAGTTTTCTTTATTAATTGGAAATAAAATCATTGCTTTAGGAGTTATTTTAGGTGCGGTAGTTAGCATTGGTTAGATTGAGAAACAAGGATTTAAAGGCTTTTGACTTGAATTAAGCCTTTCCACAACCAATATATATTTTAAGCATAAACAAACAGGTGGAAGTATGTTTAAAAGGGTTATGGAAAAACTGCAAAGGTCATCGATTGAATCCGACCTTAAACCGTTTAAGAAAACGTTGACACAAATAAACTCCTTTAGCGAGACATTGAAATCGCTTTGTGATGATGAACTCAAAGCACAGCTACAATCACTGTGTGCTTCTATTTCCCCGCCAATGAATATATCCACTCAAGTTAAAATTTTTGCTTCTGTGTCAGAAATATCAAACAGACTATTAGGCATGAGGCCCTTCGATAGCCAAATGTTGGCCGGGTTAGCATTACATGACGGTTATATTGTCGATATGAAAACCGGGGAAGGTAAAACATTGGCCGCAGCTGCCCCCGTTATTGTTAACGCATTAGCTGGCCGCAAAGTTCACGTACTCACCTTTAATGACTATCTGGCTAAACGAGACAGTCACTTTTTACAGCCCCTCTATCAATTTTTTGGTTTGAGCGTGGGAATGATCCAAGCTGACATGTCGTGTAAACAACGCAAAAAAGCTCATGCCTGCGACATTGTTTATGCCACAGCCCGAGAAGTTGGCTTTGATTATTTACGTGATCAATTGGTGCATTATAAACAGCAAAAAGTATTGTCGGGATTAGATGTTGCCATTGTTGATGAAGCCGATTCGATTCTAATTGACGAAGCCCGTATTCCTCTGGTTATTTCAGGTGATATCCACCAAAACAATGATCAACTGACGCACATTGCGACGGTAATTAAACAATTAGACAAAACAAACGATTATGCGGTCGATGAATTTAGCACCTCTGTTCACTTGACGGACAGCGGCAGTCGTAAAATAGAGCAACAATTTGGCTGTGAAAACCTATTTGATATCGATAATTTGCCCTTGCTGACCAGCGTCAATCTAGCACTGCACGTCGAGGTTTTGCTGGTCAAAGACATAGATTACATAGTTAAAGACAACAGCATCAAACTGGTTGATGAATTCACAGGTAGAATTGCCGAAAAGCACCGCTGGCCAGATGGTATGCAATCGGCATTGGAATCCAAAGAAGGTCTGCCAGTCAAAAAGGAAGGTCAAACCCTAGGTTCAATCACCTTGCAACATTTGATGTGTTTGTTTAAGAAAGTGAGCGGCATGACCGGCACCGCGGTGTTGGCAGCGCAAGAGTTTGAGCAGTTATACCAATTAAAAACCTGTGTTATTCCACCGCGTAAACCCTGCATTAGAATAGACAAGCCAGATCGGGTGTTCAGTACAAAAGCCGAAAAAACCATTGCCATTTGCAATGAAATATCCTTGATTCAACGTACAGGGCAACCTGTTTTGGTGGGCACGCCCAATGTCCGCGAGTCTGAAAACTTATATGCTTTGTTAGTTGAAAAAGGGATTGAGTGTTGTCTGCTCAATGCTAAAAATGATGAGCAGGAAGCCCAAATAATTGCTCAGGCAGGTGCTTGGGGGGCCGTCACCATCTGTACCAACTTGGCCGGACGCGGTACAGATATTTTACTGGGGGCAAAAGACACTGCAAGCAATATACAAGTAAAAAAGGCAGGTGGCCTGCATATTATCGGCACTAGCCGATTTGAGTCGAGACGGATAGATGATCAATTACGTGGACGGGCGGCAAGGCAAGGCGAGCCTGGGTCTTCGCAATATTTTGTCAGCCTTGAAGACAAATTGTTTAATCACTTGGGGCAGGATGGCTTGTTGTCTGGCAAAAGTGACACTGGGGAGTTGCTATCCAATGCCCGTATCAGCAAAAAAATTGCGCACGGCCAGCGAGTGCTAGAAGGCGCGAATCTTGATAGACGCAAAGCGTTATACAAATACAGTGATTTGGTTGAACAGCAAAGGCAAATGATCCACCAACTACGGAATGACATTTTACAGGGGGAAGGGGCTGAAGAGTTTAAAAGCAAAGTCACATCGCGTTGGCAAAATCTCAGTACAGTCGTGAGTGATGAAAAGCTCAATGAAGCCCTGAATATTGTAGTTATGCACGCCATCGACAAACTATGGGTCCAGCATTTGTCTGAGATTGACTATATCAAAGAAGGCATTAATTTAGTGGGGACAGCGGGCTCCAGTTTTATGTTAAGTGGTAACGAGCCTTACCATGTGTTTATCCATCAGGTGCAGCAAGTTTTTGAACAATTATTGGCAGAATTAAAAACTGCGGTGGTTGATTTGTTCAATAAGCTTGCCATAGACGAAAACGGGATTAATCCCAACAGTGAATTATTTGCAATGACAAAATCGACCTCATCATATGTGGTCGCTGATAATCCATTTGACGCTGTAGACAGACAGTTTATAGCCAGTATATGGAAGAAGTTGAAGTTAGAATAAAATTTATTGGAGGTAGAGAAACTAACTTCGATTGTAGGAACATGTTGGGGAAAATGAATATTTTACGTCGGAGTAGAGGGTGTAACAGATTCTGTGTAACTGCAATTTAGTTAATATGCTTCACAATTCTGTCTTCGAACTCAATAATAAATCGGCTCATCGCAGTACGCC
>NZ_JAUOSH010000031.1:0-55014 GCF_030548765.1 Shewanella sp. 3_MG-2023
TATGTTACCCACATATCAAAGGTAGATTGTCATAAAAAATTGTCAAGGGTTTTTGTCATAAAAAATTTCTAGGGGTGAATTGCTTCTCGCCCCACACGCCAAAGGCATCAGCAACGGCATGATCTTCATCACTGAGTAAGGCAAAGTTTAACTCTTGCTTGTCATTGAACTTAAGCAGTTTAGCAACTGGGTCAGGGCTTAAACCCAATACTGTGACATTATGATTTGCTAACTGGTCTTTGCTATCACGCAAGCCTTGAGCTTGCACTGTGCAACCAGGTGTTGATGCTTTAGGGTAAAAATAAACTAACACAGGGCCGGTTTTTAAAGCTTCAGAGAGAGAGACTGATTGGTCAAATTGATTTTGTAGGGTAAATTGTGGTGCTAAATCACCAAGGGTTAAGGTATTCATTTTATGTCCTTATTTTATATTCTATTTGTCACTGTTTTGCATATGATTGATAGAGCACTCAAGTGATAGTTCTTTTGCCAGTTCATGGATACTTTTTTCAAGCTTTATAAGATCAATTTTTTCCGGCACATTGATAGTAAATAAAATATGCTGCGTTAAATTATCGTCGTCAGCGTGAGAGCGCACCGCAGCAAGATCAAGGGAACGATCCGCTAAGAATTCGGTTATTCGCTTCATGGTGCCACGTTGATCTTGACCGTTAACATTGACCTCGATACGCGACACGTAATTTTGTGGTGTATGCTTGGAAGTACGTTTCATTACCATGAGTAATTCAAGCTGTACACTTAAGCTGGGTAACTGGGTTTCTATCTTTGTTATTGCTGCCCAAGAGCCTGAAATCATCATAATTAAGGTAAATTCATTACCAAAAAGTGCCATACGGCTATCGACGATGTCACAGTCACATTCACTTGCTAAACGGGCTAGACGACTTACTAAACCAGGGCGATCAGCACCCATAGCAGTAACGACCAGATAGTTGGTCATGGATTTTCCTCACTTTTTCGATATCATGGAGCGTAAACTAGCGAGCTAACGCAAAGTTTTTTTGCGGGCACTAATGCTACCATAACTAATGTAAAACCACATAAGTATGTCACTATGAAAGTTAATTCATATTAAAAATTTACTTCTTGGCATAACAACTTAGGTGTAAGATTGATTTCAATGAAATAAAGTACCTAACGTCATGATATAAAAAATATGCTTAGCCATTAAACAATCATCTGACGATGTAAATTTGTGCTTTAGTAAAAATGCATTTGAGAGCCCCCGTTAATGCTTGTCATTAGTTGTAGGCATCAGTAACATAGCGAATCCTGAAACCTTGGGGAATTTAGATGATAAACGGAAGCATCGTTGCCTTAATCACTCCTATGAATAGTGATGGCACAGTAGATTATAAAAGTCTTGAAAGACTGGTAGAGTTTCATATAGAGCAGGGGACTGATGCGATCGTTGCAGTCGGTACAACAGGTGAGTCTGCTACTTTACCCATTAAAGAACATGCACAAGTTGTGTCGCAAACTGTTAAATTTGCCGCAGGTCGTATACCCGTCATTGGTGGTAATGGCGCTAACGCCACTGCCGAAGCGATAGAACTTACCCAATCAATGGCTGATTCTGGCATTGTTGCCATGCTTGGGGTCACGCCTTATTACAATAAGCCTTCACCTAAGGGCTTAATTGCACATTATAAAGCTGTTGCAGCAAGTACTGATATCCCTCAAATTCTTTATAACGTCCCTGGACGTACTTCAGTGGATATGTTGCCTGAAACCGTGGCTGAATTAGTAGCGGTGGAAAATATTATCGGTGTTAAAGAAGCCACTGGCGATTTAACCCGTGTTGCTCGATTACGCGAGCTTTGCGGTCAGGATTTCAAACTTTATAGCGGCGATGATGCCACTGCGAGAGACTTTTTATTACTTGGCGGTGATGGTGTTATTTCGGTTGCTAATAATATTGTTCCAAAAGCATTTAAACAACTGTGTGATGCAGCATTAGCAGGTGACCATGCTTTATCCGAAAAACTAAACCTACCACTGAAAGGTTTATATGAGCATTTATTCTGCGAAGCTAACCCAATCCCTGTTAAATGGGCTGCGCATCAAATGGGTTTAATTAGCCAAGGACATATTCGTTTACCTTTAACTGAACTTTCTGAGCAGTTTCATGGTCAGTTGTTAGAAGCGATGAAACAAGCCGAGATAGAGGTAACACAATAAATGTTGAAGCAAGTCACTCCAATTTTACTTATAGCAGCAGTTTCTGCTTGTAGTTCACCGACAGATCGTCGCGTTGCCAATGGCAATGATGAATATGTTAACGCCAAAGAAGTCCCACTATTAGTTATTCCAGAAGGCTTGACTGAGCCAACTTATGGCCGTGAATACGACATTCCTAAAGTGGGTAACAAAGTTGATAAAGACTTAGTTGGAAAACGTCTGGATATTCGTCCTCCTTTACTGGTCTTGCCTATGTCTGAAGGTACGCGTATTGAAGAAGGCAGTGACAATATTAAAATTATTGTCGAATCAATTACGACCACAAAAGATCTAAAACAAGAAGTTTTTGATAATTTACATGGTTTCTTAGCAAAACATGAAGTACCTATCGAAAACGAAAATTATGACGAAGGTTTTATCGAAACAGGTTGGATAGACACGCAAGACGTCATAGAAACAAGCTGGTTCGGTGAAGACAAAGTGTATTTACTGCGTCAACGTTACCGTTATGAGGTCGATGTGAGTCCTCATGGTCGCTCAGGCAGCATGGGTATTGATCTGATTGAGCATGAAGAAAGCTACAATGGTGATGATCAGCAAGTGCTATTAACGGCAGAAGATAAACGCCGTTACACCGTTGATATGCTCAATAACACTATTGCTTACATCAGCTTAAAACGTGACAAGCAAATTAAAGCTGACCGTATTCAACAAAGTAAAGGTATTAACGTTGATCTAGTGGCTGAAACAGAAACCACTGGCGCTTATTACATTTCAGAAGTTGATTTCAATAAAACCTGGGATCGATTACGTATTGTATTGCCTGAGCTAGGTTTCGATATTGTTGATATGAACAGCGCCAAAGGTTTGTATTATATTGTCCTGGAAGAAACTGGCGGGTTCTGGAGTTCATTATGGGGCGAAGATAAGTTATCACTTGAAAAAGGTAACTATCGAATTGAGCTTGTTGAAACTGATGATAAAGATCAAACTGAAATCTTTATTAAAGATGCCGCAGGTGAGCCATTAGAAAATGAAACGATTACTGAAATCTATCGCGTAGTCAGCGAAGCAATGAAAGAAGATCGTAAAGTACGATAATGCGTTAAATTAACATTACCTAATTGTTCGTATTTTAGGCTATCAAAAAAAAGAGACAGTATTTACTGTCTCTTTTTTTATGCTTTAAAAACAGTAAAAATAGTCATTTAACCTTCTATATCGATTGTTTACCAATTAAAAAGCTAAGATTGATCTTAGTTAACCCCGATCCCGTATATTCCGCAAATGTTTCCTAAGTTTGTTAATTGTAAGAAAAGGTAAAACACCTTGATACCAGTATGATGCTGAGTACACTAGCGGTTGGCTAAATCCCATAACATATCGTTTTTGAGTTTGATGAATGGAATCCCGATGAAAAAAATAATAATTCTCCTCGTTGCGTTACTGATAGGCTGGTTTACATACCAATCTATGAAGCCTACTGAAGAGGCCAAGGTGCGTGCTAAACCTATCCCAAACGTTGTTGTTGCTAAAGTGGCGATGTTGCCAGTAAGAGATGAGGTTGAGGCAATAGGAACCAACAAAGCGTTTGAGTCTATTACTATTACACCAAAAATCACTGAGAAAATCGCAGACATTAAATTTAACGATGGAGATGTGGTTAAAAAAGGTGATTTGCTGGTTCAATTACGTAACCGCGAGCAGCTAGCCAAAGTTAAAGCCGCTGAGTTTAAAGTCAGCGATAATTTACGTGAACTCGACAGAATTCGTAGTTTGGTTACCAGTAAAACGGTAGCAGAACTTGAGCGAGATAGATTACAAACCTTAATCGATACGACCCGCGCTGAGCTTGAGCAAGCTAAAGCAGCTTTGGGTGATCGCGCCATTCATGCACCATTTAGTGGTCGCTTGGGACTAAAGCTTGTCAGTGTCGGCAGTTTAGTGTCACCAGGTACCCAAATATCGACCTTAGATGATGTCAGTAAAATTAAACTTGATTTCTCAGTGCCAGAGCGTTTTATCCAACAACTTAAATTAGGTAAAACCGTTGAAGCGAAAGCGATTGCTTATCCAGATCGTATATTTAAAGGTGTGGTCACATCTATTGATACAAGGGTAAACCCAACAACACGTGCTGTGGTAGTTCGCGCTATTATTGCCAATGACGATGCAGCGTTATTACCCGGCATGTTGATGAAAGTTAAACTGATTAAACAAAATCGTGAAACCTTATTATTACCAGAGTCTGCCATCATTCCTATTCAATCAAAACACTATGTATACACAGTTAACGAAGAGAATATTGTCGAGCGAAAAGAAGTCACAATAGGCATTCGTAATCGAGGTTGGGTTGAAATTCTTGATGGTGTCGGAATTGGTCAATCGGTCATTATCCGCGGGTTATTAAAAGTAAGACCGGGAGATGAAGTCACCACTCAGGCTGCAGAAGCGTTTAACTTTGCCAATGTCGCTGATGTGGAGAATGCGGCATGATCCTCACTGACATTTCCGTAAAGAGGCCGGTATTTGCTTCTGTTATTAGTATTTTAATTATTATTCTTGGCATGGTGTCATTTGATAAGTTACCTCTTAGAGAATACCCCAACATTGATCCACCGGTAGTATCGATTGATACCAATTATCGCGGCGCGAGTGCTTCAGTGGTTGAAAGTCGCATTACCCAATTAATTGAAGACAGAATTAGCGGCGTTGAAGGGATCAAACAAATTACCTCAAGTAGCCGTGATGGACGCTCTTCTATTACCTTAGAGTTTAATATCAACCGTGATATTGAAGCGGCGACCAATGATGTTCGAGATAGAATTTCAGGGTTACTGGATAACTTACCAGAAGAGGCAGACCCACCAGAAGTAGAAAAGTCCAATGGTGGTGATGAAGTGATCATGTGGCTTAACTTAGTGTCTGATCAAATGAACACATTACAGCTAACAGACTATGCCCGACGCTATTTGGTCGATCGATTTTCAGTTGTCGACGGTGTTGCCAACATCCGTTTAGGTGGCGGTAAAGTTTATGCCATGCGAGTGTGGATAGACAGACAAGCTTTAGCAGCGCGTAAACTGACCGTAGCGGATGTGGAATCTGCGCTGCGCTCAGAAAACGTTGAGCTTCCGGCGGGTTCTATTGAGTCAAAAGAGCGCCATTTTACTGTCAGGGTTGATAGAAGCTTTAGAACCGCTGAAGACTTTGCCAGCATGGTTATTACCCAAGGTGATGATGGCTATTTAGTGAAGCTTGGTGATGTGGCTAAAGTGCAAATTGGCTCAGAAGAAGAGCGGATAATGTTCCGCGGTAATACTGAATCAATGATTGGCTTAGGGGTATCTAAACAATCAACCTCAAACACCTTAGAAGTCGCCCGTGCTGCCAATGCGTTAGTCGATGTTATTAATCCGACATTACCAGCAGGAATGGAGATTAAGCGCTCATACGACAGCTCAGTATTCATTGAAGCGTCAATTAAAGAGGTGTACCAAACCTTATTTATCGCGATGCTATTAGTGATAGTGGTGATTTATCTGTTCCTAGGCAGTGTGCGCGCGATGTTAATTCCAGCGTTGACTGTTCCAGTGTCGTTAATGGGGACTTTTATTGTTTTATATTCATTAGGTTATACCATTAACTTACTGACTTTGCTGGCGATGATCCTTGCCATTGGTATGGTGGTTGATGATGCCATTGTGATGTTAGAAAATATTCATCGCCGTATTGAGCAAGGTGACTCACCGCTTAAAGCGGCCTATTTAGGTGGCCGTGAAGTTGCTTTTGCGGTAGTTGCGACAACATTGGTATTAATTGCCGTGTTTATGCCGATCACGTTTTTAGAAGGTGATTTAGGTAAGCTGTTTAAAGAGTTTGCAGTTACCATGAGCGCCGCAGTGATTTTCTCAAGCTTAGTCGCATTAACCCTAAGCCCAATGATGTGCTCTAAGTTGCTTAAACCCGCCGGTGAAAGCACTTGGTTAGTACGTAAAGTCGATGACGTGATGGATAAGTTATCTGCTATTTATCAATCGCATTTGGTGAGTGCGATTAAAAAGCCCTATCTTATCGGCGTAATTGTCGTGGTGGCTTTTGCGTTAAGTGGCTACTTGCTTAAACAAGTACCTCAGGAATTTGCCCCTCGCGAAGATAGAGGCTCAATGTTTTTGGTGGTTAATGGCCCTGAAGGAGCAAGCTTTGAGTACATTGAAAAGTACATGGATGAAATTGAAGGCCGTTTAATGCCATTAGTTGAATCGGGTGATGTGAAACGCTTATTGATCCGCGCTCCTCGTGGTTTTGGTCGCTCAGCAAACTTTTCAAACGGCATGGCGATTATCGTTTTAGAAGATTGGGCCGAGCGACGTCCTGCCAGTGAAATTATTACTGATATTCGCGCTCGAATTTCGGACTTAGCAGGGGTCAGGGCATTTCCCATTATGCGTCAAGCCTTTGGCCGTGGTGTCGGTAAGCCTGTGCAGTTTGTATTAGGTGGTCCAAGTTATGAAGAGTTAGCTTTATGGCGAGACATCATCATGGAAAAAGCTAAAGAAAATCCGATGTTAACCGGGCTTGATCATGATTATAAAGAAACCAAACCTCAACTTAGAGTGTCAATTGATAAAGACAGGGCTGCTGATTTAGGGGTGTCAATATCACATGTGGGCAGAACCTTAGAATCGATGCTGGGCTCACGTTTAGTGACGACCTTCATGCGAGAAGGGGAAGAATATGATGTGATCATTGAAGGTAATCGTGAAAATCAAAATACTGCTACGGATTTAGAAAATATCTACGTGAGATCTGATCGAACCGGCGAGTTAGTGCCACTATCGAATATTGTCACTGTAGAAGAGTATGCTGATGCCAGCTCTTTAAATCGCTATAACCGCATGCGGGCGATCACTATCGAAGCAAACTTGGCTGATGGCTATAGTCTAGGTGAAGCGTTAGATTATCTTAATGATTTATCCTATACCTATTTGCCTGCTGAAGCGGTGATTAGTTATAAAGGGCAATCGCTGGATTATCAAAGTTCAGGCAACTCCATGTACTTTGTGTTTATCCTAGCGTTAGGTATTGTGTTCTTAGTATTGGCGGCGCAATTTGAAAGTTATGTGCATCCTATGGTGATTATGCTTACAGTACCTCTGGCTACGCTAGGCGCATTAATTGGCCTATGGTTTACCGGACAAAGTATCAATATTTACAGTCAAATTGGTATTATTATGCTGGTGGGGCTAGCGGCTAAAAATGGTATTTTGATTGTTGAATTTGCCAACCAATTGCGTGACAAAGGCATTGAGTTTGAACAAGCAGTCATTCAAGCCTCATCCCAACGTTTAAGACCGATCCTCATGACCGGTATTACCACTGCAGCTGGTGCTATTCCATTGGTGCTATCAAGTGGTGCGGGCTCTGAAACACGTTTTGTGATTGGCGTGGTAGTGTTATCAGGTATTTTGTTAGCAACCTTCTTCACCTTGTTAGTGATCCCGGTGGCTTACAGTATCTTTGCCCGAAACAGTAGCTCGCCTGAAGCGATTGCCAAGCAACTGGAACAAGAGTTAACGACTTAGTGACAATCTGCTTAAGTGAATTAGCTGTTATAAACGCTATGTTGACTTAAGCACTTCAAAAAGCCAGTTGTGAATAGTCACAACTGGCTTTTTTATGTCTGTATAGTGACAACCCTATAATTCACAGCTAATCGAAGGTTAACGATGAAAAAATCCGACAAGAAACGTGATAACCAAATTCGTCAGCAGTTAACACTGGTGTGTGATTTATTAATGTCAGAGTGTGAGGGCTTTCAATGGCTCACGCATTCGGTAAACTACACCGCTTTTCCTAAATCGTTAAAAGTGATTTGTGTATTTAGTAATGAGGCGCAAATAACCAAGGTCAAATTAGCCAAGCAAGATGCGTTTATTGTGCAGATGATAAGCCATTATTTACAGGCTGTTTCTGTGGAGATAACTGCTGGGCAGATTGTATTAGACAGTGAAGCGGCATGTGATAGTCAACATGAGGGTAATTGGGCAAAGCGTTTAACTTAAGTCATTATTATTTTTGCTTAACACTAGGGTAATTAGCGCAGCTTAACTTGGGTTTACAGCAAATAAAAAAGGGAAAGCAATGCTTTCCCTTTTGGTATTTTTAGTTAGCTTTAAAAAGTGAGTTAAGCCGCTTTAACTTGCTTGGCTTCACTAACAACCTTTGCTTCAAGCTCTTCAGGGTCAAAGTCATCAACATTGATTGACTTCATACGACCAATTTCAGCTCTTTCAAGTAAGGCCACTTCAGTATCACTTAACACACCTAAGGCTTTACCTTGTGCAGCGACTTTATCTAACCACATAAATGGTAGGCGTTTACCGGCAGCTTTACAGACTTTGTCGTATAAAGGCTCTGAAGCTAAAATATCTAATAAAGTTTGCTCTTGAATACCTACCGCATTGTGCTCTGAAGCTGTCCAGAATTGGCCTTGGCCTAAACGGTCACGACTGGCACATGGCGTTTGCATAATTTTAGACACTTTATGGTCTAATACATCGCTAGGACGTTTTAGTGGGCGACCAAATGGGAAGATAACAGCGCGAAGTGCAATGCCAAGACCCATAGGGAAGTTATCCAGTAAGTCATCTAAAGATGTTTGTAGTTTATGTAGTGAATCTTCTACAGCCCATTGAACTAACGGTAAATCTTCAGTTAAACGACCATCATCTTCATAACGCTTAAGCGTTGCAGACGCTAAATATAGCTGACTTAATAAATCACCTAAGCGTGCTGAAATACGTTCTTTACGCTTAAGGTTACCGCCAAGTGTTGCCATCGCTAAATCCGAAAGCAGGGCTAAGTTAGCACTGAAACGATTCATCTGCTGATAATAACGTTTCGTTTTATCATTATAAGGTGATTTGGTGAAGCGGCTAGAAGTAACGCCCATCCAGAAACTTCTTACAAAATTAGACATCGCAAAGCCAATATGACCGAAGATGGCAGCATCGAAGTTACTTAAGCCTTGACCCGATGTGGTATCAAAAGCAGATTCCATTTCAGCTAATACATATGGATGACAGCGAATAGCGCCTTGTCCATAAATAATCATAGAACGGGTTAAAATGTTGGCACCTTCAACGGTAATTGCAATCGGCGCTGCTTGATAACCACGACCCAAATAGTTATTTGGACCTAGACATACACCTTTACCGCCGTGAATATCCATGGCGTCGATAACACACTTTTGCATTCTATCGGTTAAATGGAATTTAACGATGGCAGAGATAACTGATGGCTTTTCACCTAGACCAATCCCCACAGTAGTTAATGAACTTACAGCATCCATCAAGTAAGCATTACCGCCAATACGTGCCATTGGCTCTTCAATACCTTCTAATTTACCGATAGGTAGTTTGAACTGACGACGAATTCGAGCGTAAGCACCTGTAGCTAATGCAGCTGTTTTGACGCCACCAGCAGAGTTTGACGGCAGGGTAATACCACGGCCTACAGAGAGACATTCAACTAGCATGCGCCAGCCTTGACCGGCCATTTCAGGGCCACCAATGATAAAGCTCAGTGGCACGAATACTTCGTTGCCACGAGTTGGACCATTTTGGAACATACAGTTCAATGGGAAGTGACGACGACCGGTTTCAACCCCTTGAATATCAGTAGGGATAAGGGCACAAGTAATACCTAAATCTTCGGTATCACCTAATAAGCTGTCAGGGTCGCGTAATTTAAATGCCAAACCTAATACTGTCGCCACTGGTGCTAAGGTAATGTAGCGTTTGTTCCATGTTAGTTTCATACCTAACACTTCTTCGCCTTCCCATTCACCTTTACAGACGATACCAAAATCAGGGATCGCGCCAGCATCACTACCAGCTTCTGGGCTAGTAAGTGCAAAACAAGGCACTTCAAGACCTTTAGCTAAACGCGGTAAATAATGATCTTGTTGTTCAGTCGTACCATAGTGTTGCAGTAACTCACCAGGGCCTAGAGAGTTTGGTACCCCAACCGTTGATGCAAGTTCACTACTCACGCCAGCTAATTTTTGCAATACACGTGACTGAGCATAAGCTGAGTATTCAAGACCACCGTATTTCTTTTTGATGATCATGGCGAAGAAGCCTTCGTCTTTTAAGTATTGCCAAACTTCTTGTGGAAGGTCAGCTAGCTCATGTGAAACCTGATGTTGGTTAACCATTTTACACACAGTTTCAACTGGGCCATCTAAAAACGCTTGCTCTTCAGCAGTTAAACGCGCTTTAGGGTAGTTATGTAATTTATTCCAGTTAGGGTTACCAGCGAATAAGTCAGCTTCCCACCAGGTTGTACCTGCTTCAATGGCTTCTTTTTCAGTGGTAGACATTTCAGGCATGATGCCTTGATATACTTTAAGCAGTGGACGTGAGATGAAATTCTGACGAAATGATTTAACATTTAAAGGTAATGCTAAAACTATATAGACAACCCAAGCTAGACTGCCAACAATATCTAATACACTACCAATTAACATTACAACTGCTGCTGCAATTGTTGCTGTTAATAACGACACCCGCAAGTAAGTTGCTGCGCCGAGTACCGCGATCATGGCGATGATCCAAATAAGTGTCTCCACTGTCTTTCTCCTTAAAAGTGTTTAATATTTAAACACCTACAAATTAATGATCCTATTCACAGAACTGACCGTGGTCTGACCTGTATCACATAAAATTAAACCTAACTGGCGCTGATTACAAGTTATTTCAAACAATTGTTTAAAATATTTTGTTTAATAAAAATGCCAATTTTTTTCTGCACTAGGTACAATATAAATTACGTAATATTTTGAGTTAATTATATTTTTAAGGCGTGTTTCATGTGTGAGTTACTAGCGATGAGCGCTAATGTCCCAACGGATATTGTATTTAGTTTCACAGGCTTAGCTGAAAGAGGTGGTGTTACTGGGCCACATGTTGATGGTTGGGGGATCACTTTTTATGAAGGCAAGGGCAGCCGCACCTTTAAAGATGCTCGTCCTAGCAGTGAATCCCATGTCGCTCAGCTCATTAAATCTTATCCAATCAAAAGTGAGATTGTCGTCAGTCATATTCGTCAAGCAAACCGTGGCTGTGTTGCGCTGGAAAATACCCATCCTTTCACCCGCGAGTTATGGGGCCGATATTGGACTTATGCCCATAATGGACAGTTATCAGACTACCAAAATAAGTTTCAAGTAAATCATTTTCAGCCTGTTGGGGACACCGACAGTGAGCTGGCATTTTGCTGGATTATGGAACAGGTGTTAGGTGAGTTTGGTCATACGCCACCCGATGACATGAAACAGGTGTTTGAATTTGTAGCAACGCTGGCTGATGACATTCGAGCTTTAGGTGTTTTTAATATGATCCTAAGTGATGGTGTCGATTTAATGAGTTATTGCACTAATAATTTGTGCTTCATTACCCGCCGTGCGCCTTTTGGCAAAGCCAAATTAATCGATACTGATGTGGTTATTGATTTTAATAAAGAAACGACACCCAATGATGTCGTTACAGTGATTGCTACTCGTCCGCTGACAAAAAACGAACAGTGGCATATTTTACAGCCTGGCGAATGGAAGTTATTTAGGCAAGGCGAATTACTGATTAACAGTTAATCCAGCGTTTGCTTTAGTAACAGCTGTATCGGATTCTATTGCTTGCTGAATTTGATAATTATCTAACTGAATATCAAGCTGCTTACTACCTTTAGAAAAATGACTTAAACGCACGGGTAAGTAGTTTAATTCTGGCGCCATCCAAAAAAAGGTTTGGCGCTTTTTACTTTTTCGTACCACTTCTATTTTTACGGTTTGATAAGTGCCACTGTCTAATATCACTTGTTCTTTGCCGACAATTTTAAATTCATAATCATCAAACTCTTTTTCTTTGACCATTTTGTATTTAAGCAATTCGGGTTGGCGGTACATATCCATTCTAAATATTAATTGAGATACCAAGGGATCGTAGATATCCTCGGCAAAGGGTAATTTCTCTCTTTCGTCTTTATATATGGTGTGGATAACGCCTTGTCCAGCAGCAAAGGCGGTTTGCTCTGTGTAGTCAGATCCGGTGCCGCTACGTTTACTCATATAGCGGATGGGCTTAACCTTGCCATCTTCGAGTTTGAACTCACTATTAAGGTTACGCACATCCGATAGCATTAATAAGCTGATATCGCTATCAAAGCGATAGTTATAGTAGCCATTATCACTTTCAGGCAACTGGTAGCGAGCTTTACCGAGTTCGATACTGCCATAGAACACCCGATATTCAGCAGAGTGAGGGGTTAATGCTTTGAGGTACTCGAGGTTTTCCTTGTCATCAGAAGCGACAGCATTAGGGGCCTGAGACAATGTAATGACAATAATATTGGCTAATAAAGCGGTGAATTTTCTAATCAAAGTAATACCTACCCATGCAATATTTAAAAAGGTAACGACATGACAAGGGTTGCAATGTCAGGGCGCCATTCATATTTTGACAATGAAACCTTGCCTTGGTTCACTTCTACTCCATCTGATCTTAGTCGCTGTTGCTGATTTTGGAAATGAATAGAATTGACTTTAAAAGAAATTTTTCCTTGGCTGTTAATCACTCTATACCAAGGTAAGTTTAGGTTATCGGGGGCGTCTTTGAGTGCTTTAGACACATACCTGGCTCTACCTGGTAGCCCAGCTAAGTCAGCCACTTTACCATAAGCTAAAACATGACCTGTGGGGATCATATTTACAATAAACCAAATTCTTTGCTTTGGGCTAAGGTTTTCCATTGATGGCTTTTGATCAGGTATGGGATGATAATTTATTGTAACCCGCTTTGGTGTTGCGAGTTAAGTAGACAATAGTAAGTATTCAATAGCCAGCTTATGAGTGTTGGTTATCGCTCATGGTTGATGAGCGATACTTTTTGAGTGAGTTTATAACAGTGAGACGAAATACTGACAGGGTTAATACTGTGGATATAAAGCAGGTTTATATGACTGTTAAATAAATACACAAGAAATGAGACAAGGCGCCTGCAAGTACAAATAAATGCCAAATAGCATGATTATAAGGAATACGCTTATTGACATAAAAAATAACCCCGATGCTATAAAAAGCCCCACCTGCAAGTAATAGGTTAAAGCCTAAATCTGACATGCCTTTGATTAAATCTCCCATGATGGTGACACAAAGCCAGCCCATAACAAGATACAAAATAACACTTAGCCCTTTGAAGCGGCCAATAAATAAGATTTTAAAAATAATACCGCCTAAGGCTAATAACCATATTGCAGTTAGTATTAGCGTAGCACTATCATTTTGAAGGCTAATTGACATTAAAGGTGTGTATGTACCAGCAATAAGCAAATAGATTGCACAGTGATCAGCCATTTTAAAGCGTTTACGCCATAAGGGGCTTTTACTGGAATGGTATAAGGTTGAGGCCAGAAAAAGCATAATAATACTTAATCCATACACAGTGATCCCGATAGTGTCAGCGATATTAAGTTGGCCATTCGCTTTTATTAGCATTGCAATTAGCGCGGCGATACCCGCAAGTACCCCTATACCATGGGTGATACTGTTAGCTAATTCCTCAATCACACCATAGTCTGACTTTGATGTAGGTGTTGGTGCTAATGTTTGATTAGCATCTAACTCAAGTGACATAGTTGCATACAACCTTGTTAAGCAATTTACATTGAGTCTACCAGCAATATTCATAATAGGCCATGACTTTAGCGTACACGTGTAAGCTTAAGTTTGACGCTATGATAACTGTCTGATTTTGTGGGGAGTCGTGTGTCATCGACATAAATTAAATGAACTTAATGGCTTTTTTATCATCTAGTTTATGGTCAGCTTGTGGTTAAAGTCTGATCTAGCACGATTTATATCCAGTGATTCAAAAGCGACAGGAGGCGCGAGTAATGAACCAAGGTGGTGATAAACATTTAACACAAGGATTGGCAGCAAACACTAATTTTGAACCGGGTGCTAGTGGAAATTCGACAGGCTTAAATGGCACACAAGTTTCACATGGACAGCTTTACATAAATGCAAGCCGCCAAGAATCTGCGGTTGAAGTGATAGATTTCTGTGATCATGTTGTGATGTTACAAACGGTGAATGCAACTAGCACTGAAGTAACTAGCACTGAAATAATGAGCACTGATGTAATTAAAGCCCAAACATTACCGCTGCTCTGTGGGCTGATCGACAATCAAAATAATCAAGGTCGCTTTTTAAAACAAAATTCTGATAACGAGTTTAAAAAAATACTGACATCACCATCGAGCATTATTGTTGCAGGGCTACATGTTGTGCTGGTGTTTATGCTATTTTCCTTAGCTGATAACACCATTAGCCATTTTGTCGAGATCAGCCGTGAACAAGCCGTTAAAGCTGCGACATCTGAAAGTAACAACCAAGAAATAAAAGCCTACTTTTTAACGGCTGAGCAAATTACCCAGCTAGCTAAGACCCTGCCAAGTGAACAAGCCTTGATTGAAGAGGTCGTCAGTGAAGTCATTACCAATGAAGAAATAATCGATCAAACTATATCGAACAAACAAAGTACTAATAAGGTTGTCGATACAAGCTCAATAGCGCCTGCAGTTGCAACTAGCCCAAAAGATACTGTTAATCACAAGGCAATTTCCCCAAAGCCTATTGACCAAAAAGATATTCACCAAAAACCTATTCACCAAAAGCCAATTGACTACAAGCCCATAATTGAAAAATTGCCAATAGCAGAAGCAGTGCAAGCCGAAACGCACCAGTTCGATTGGTCTTCAGTTGATAGCATGTATCTGCAGCAGCAAAAAGATAGCAGTAACGAACATCTATTTAAGCCACAATTGTTTAATGAAACCATCTCAGAGGCCAATACCATAACAAGCGACAATTTATCGGCCATCAATCAAGCTAGCCATTCCTTTATAAATAAACTCAATCAACAACAAGTTAATCAGCAAATAAGTCAGCAAGCCCATTTAGCGACTTCTGTTAGTGGTGCCAGCACCAGTGAGTTAACCCCTGAAATGGATGATATAGAGTTAATAGTAATAGAAGATAAGCGCCAACCAACTACCCTCAATCATCGTTTAGATCCAAATAGAATTGTTAAGATTGGTGAAACTTGCCATCGATTGGTGGCATTACCAACCCAAATTAACCCTTATGCCGAAGGCTTAGATTTAGGACACCCATGTGAAGGAGGCAAAACAAAAAAAGCACTAAATAACGCCATTCAACAACGCTTATCGAAACTTAAATTACCTTGAACTGTTCAGACTTTCACAGAAGATTTATTTCAACAACATCAAAAATGAATAATATTTATCAAATTTATTCATCAAATTATTTCTGTGTTAATTGGATCTTAATCGCTTAATTGTAAATTAAATTCATATATAACAGTATTTTAATTAGTGAAATAATTTAACTCTTATTCCAATTCGAAAATTGTCAAAGACTTGTATTTTATTAAATAAGCTGACTATACTGCAGCCATCTTGTCGGAGTGCCTTTATGGCTGAGACCGTTTATTCGGGATCCGTTGAACCTGATCAGGCTAGAACCTGCGAAGGAAACAAGCAGTTAATTTGCTTATTTTTACCCTACAGTCAGCAGCAATTTTATAGTGAATGGCTGCGTGGCTAGATCATAAATATTAGTGCAAAATAAAAGATAGAATTAATTAAAGCAGAGTTATTGCTGAAGTTAATTTAACCCGCCATTTGCCGATATTTAAGGTTCAAAGTTAAGGTGTAAATTCAAGTCAATTACAGAGTTAATGTTAACTCGCTCGTCATCAACAATTCTCCAGGCAAGCAACTCTATTTTTTTATTTTGAGGTTGCTTATGTCAAATCGTCGTGAAACCCGCGCTCAAGCGCAAAATTTTATTGAAACCCTAAAACCTTTACAGCACCCAAATTCTGAAAAGATCTATCTGAGCGGATCCCGCCCCGATCTGTTAGTGGGCATGCGTCAAATTCATCAAAGCGATACTATCCTTGGCGGTAGTGAAGATGCGCCCGTGACTGAAGCCAACCCAGCCATTAAAGTTTATGATTGCGCCGGTGCCTATTCAGATCCTGATGCTGAAATTAATGTCCGTTTAGGCTTAAACAAGTTTCGCCAAGCTTGGATTGAAGAGCGCGAAGATACAGAGCAACTTGATGGAGTTAGCTCTGACTTTACCCAACAGCGTTTGGTTGACGACGGTTTAGATCATTTGCGTTTTGAAGCCCTTGTTCGCCCTAAAAAAGCCAAGTCAGGCCGCCGCGTTACTCAAATGCATTACGCTCGTAAAGGCATTATCACACCTGAGATGGAATATATTGCCATTCGCGAGAATATGGCTAGAGAGCAAGTCACTGATGAGATTTTGACTCAAAAAGCCCCCGGTGAAGCTTTTGGCGCTCACATTGGCCAGCCTATTACCGCTGAATTTGTCCGTGATGAAGTTGCCCGCGGCCGCGCCATTATCCCGTTAAACATTAATCATCCAGAAGCTGAGCCAATGATCATTGGGCGTAACTTTTTAGTCAAAGTTAATGCCAATATTGGTAATTCTGCTGTGACGTCTTCAATTGAAGAAGAAGTTGAAAAGCTGGTCTGGTCAACGAGGTGGGGCGCTGACACTGTAATGGATTTGTCTACGGGGCGCTATATCCATGAAACCCGTGAATGGGTCATTCGAAACTCTCCTGTCCCCATTGGTACAGTGCCCATCTATCAAGCGTTAGAAAAAGTAAATGGTGTCGCTGAAGACCTAAATTGGGACATTTTCAAAGATACCTTGATTGAACAGGCAGAGCAGGGCGTCGATTACTTTACCATCCATGCTGGGGTACTGCTGCGTTATGTACCAATGACGGCAAAACGTCTTACTGGCATCGTTTCTCGTGGTGGTTCCATCATGGCAAAGTGGTGTTTAAGTCACCATAAAGAAAGTTTTTTGTATGAGCACTTTAGAGAGATTTGCGAAATCTGCGCTGCCTACGATGTGTCATTGTCATTAGGCGATGGTATGCGGCCCGGCAGTATTGCCGATGCCAATGATGAAGCGCAATTTGCTGAATTAGAAACCTTAGGCGAGCTGGTTAACATTGCTTGGGAAAATGATGTGCAAACCATCATTGAAGGCCCAGGCCATGTACCGATGCAGCTCATTAAAGTGAATATGGAAAAGCAGCTTGCCCATTGTGATGAAGCGCCTTTTTACACACTCGGCCCACAAACCACCGATATTGCGCCAGGTTATGATCACTTCACCTCAGGGATTGGGGCGGCAATGATGGCTTGGTATGGCGTGGCCATGCTGTGCTATGTCACTCCTAAAGAGCATTTGGGTTTACCGAATAAAGAAGACGTTAAACAAGGACTTATCGCTTATAAAATTGCAGCTCATGCTGCCGATGTGGCTAAAGGTCACCCTGGTGCGCAAATTCGTGATAATGCCTTATCAAAAGCAAGGTTCGAATTTCGCTGGGAAGATCAATATAACTTAGGCTTAGACCCAGATACCGCAAGGGCTTATCACGATGAGTCGTTACCCCAAGAGTCTGCCAAAGTCGCGCATTTTTGTTCTATGTGTGGGCCAAAGTTTTGCTCAATGAAAATCACTCAAGAAGTGCGTGAATACGCTGCAAAGCAAGCGCGTGATCAGTTACAAAAGGTGAACGTGCTTGACGCTAGCGAATTTAAACACCTGCAGGCACACTCTAATCACAATGTTAATTCCGTAGACGCAAGTGCAGATATAAGCGTTAGTAGCGGTGTAGATATTCAATCAGCCATGGCACAAAAGTCAGCTGAATTTAAAGCCACAGGCTATGCTATTTATCATCCGTTACCTTCTAAGCCAGACACAGCAACAAGCGCAGATTTAGCTGTTAAGACCACTGCTGAATTAGAGGCTTAACCATGAATGTTTCACAACCACATAGCTTAGAAACCATGTCGCCCATCGTCTGGACTATTGCCGGTTCAGATAGTGGTGGCGGCGCCGGCATACAGGCAGATTTAGCAACTATAAATGACTTACAGTGTTTTGGCTGCAGCACAATTACCACTGTTACTGCGCAAAATTCGGTGGCTGTAACACTAGTCGAGGCTGTGTCAGAATCCATCTTATTGGCTCAGCTAAATACACTTGCTAGCGATTTAGCGCCAGCAGCCATAAAAATTGGCTTAATTGCCAATCAACAACAATTGGTACTCATTGCTCATTGGTTAAAGGCATTTAAAAGTCAGAGTTTAGCTAACCAGCTGATCCCGATTATTTTAGATCCTGTCATGGTTGCCAGTAGTGGTGATAGCTTAAATGAGCGCGCTAAAAAGCCGTTAGATTTTAGCCCTTTTAAAGGTCTAATTAGCTTAATTACCCCTAATGTTAGGGAGTTACACACGCTGACTGATACTAACAGCTTGGCATTTGAACCTCAGTGCACAATTAAAAGCCAAAGCCTAGACTCAAGTGATGGTTTTTATAGTGCGGCAGCGCAACTGGTTAAACAGCTTCATTGTCATGTGCTCGCCAAAGGCGGTGATGCAGTATGGCAACAAACCAAAGCCAATGATTTGTTCATTTGCCGTAAAGTTCACGGCGTGAGTGACGCCCATCAATATCAAGCTTATTGGCTTAATAGCGAGCGAGTTAATACAAGTAATAACCATGGCACAGGTTGCACCTTATCCACTGCGATAGCATGCTTTTTAGCCCATAACTATGTACTTCATGATGCCGTTGTGATGGCAAAAGCATATGTACTCAAGGGATTAGTGTGCAGTGAATCATTTGGTAAAGGCGCAGGGCCAGTGGCAAAAACCGCTTGGCCTGATGAAATACAATACTACCCTGAAATTACTGCCGTAAGTGGCGCTGAAATTAACAATTTAGGCAAAACACAGCAAGAATTAGCTGCTGGTGGAAAGTTTAGCAATGGATTAATAAATACAGCTCAGGGCTACCTAGATTGCCGTTTTCCTGCGCTGCATAAGGGCATTGGTGTTTATCCGGTTGTGGATGACGTGACTATGCTGCAAAGTGTGTTAGAAGCCAATTGCACCACAGTGCAGCTGCGAATTAAAGCTAATGCTGTCAATGAGGTCTCTAATGATGCTCAGCAAACCAAACTAGTACAAGATATTAGCCGCGCAATAGCTCTGGGTAAGCAATATAACGCCCAAGTGTTTATTAACGATCATTGGCAACTGGCAATACAGCTTGGTGCATTCGGGGTTCATTTAGGTCAAGAAGACCTTGAGTTAGCTGACTTAAATGAAATTTCAGCGGCAGGGCTAGCCCTTGGGTTATCTAGCCACAGCGTATTTGAAATTCTATTAGCTCAGCAATTAAATCCATCCTATATCGCCTTAGGGCATATTTTCCCAACGACCACTAAGGTGATGCCGTCAAAGCCTCAAGGCTTAGCAAAATTAGCACGCTACAGTGCATTACTTAACAACGTATGCCCAACCGTGGCCATTGGTGGTATTGATGCAAGTGTTATAACGGATATCAAAGCCACTGGGGTTGATAGTGTTGCCGTGGTAAGAGCCATTACTGAAGCAGAAAACCCTGCCAAGGCTTATTCATTGTTAGAGCAGCAATGGCATCTAGCGGCTGCACAACAACCTCAGCAACAACCTCAGCAACAGCCAAGGCAATCACATGTAAAATCCCACAAGCCATCAGTGAAACAGCTGCAGTGTGAGCCAGTGTCATGACGATTACACAACAGCGTCAAGCTAATAAGAGTGGGCTCACTTCCAAGCAGTTTATCAAGTATGCCAGTCATATTTTACTGACTGATATGGGTGAGCTTGGTCAGCTTAAATTACTTAATAGCCGGCTACTGATCATCGGAATCGGTGGTTTAGGTCACAGTGTTGCCCAGCAATTGGCCGCCGCGGGAGTTGGAGAACTGATATTGATGGATCATGACAAGGTAGAGCTTTCAAATCTGTCGCGGCAATTACTTTTTAACGAACAAGATATTGGTTTAAGCAAAGCGCTACTTGCCAAAGATAAGTTAGCAGCAGCCTATGACGACGTAAATATCATGGCAATTGAGCAGGCCTTTGGCGCTGATACAGATGGTGCAAAATTAGTTGAATCTGTCGATCTGGTGTTTGATTGCACTGACAACTTTACTAGCCGCTTAATGATTAATGAAGTTTGTGTTCGTCACGCTACAGGGCTAATTAGCGCAGCGATTTCCGCTAATGATGGGCAATTATTTTGCAGCTCAACTGACTATCCGCAAAGGGGCTGTTATCAATGCCTGTACCCACAAGATACTCATGTTTCACAAACATGTGTATCAATGGGGGTTAACACTGCTGCTGTTCAAACGGTTGCATCAATGCAAAGTTTATTGGGGCTAAATTGGTTAACAGCCGATGACTTAGGCAAAGGCCAGCTAGCGGGTAAGTTACATGTGTTTAATGCTAAAAGCTTGCAATGGCAGATTATACAAATGAATCAAGACCCTAAATGTAGTTGTTGTAGCGCAGCTATTACAGCGTCAACAAATGACGTCAACTCATGCAGATAACTTTACCGCAAAAGGATTAAACATGATTGAAATTGAATTTAATGGCCAACCAGAGCAGTTGCAACAAGCGCCAAGCTTATTAGCGCTAATAGAGTCTAAACAACTTAATCCCAAAGCACTGGCATTAGTGCTCAATCAACAAGTTGTACCAAGAAGTCGCTGGCAGGCCATTCAATGCCAGCCTAATGATAAAGTAGACGTCTTTTCAGCTGTAGCAGGGGGGTGATTATGTTAACCATAGCCGGACATCAATTTGAGTCTCGTTTATTTACAGGTACAGGAAAGTTTAGCGATGCTAACACTATGCTAGCTGCCATTGAGGCCTCTAACTCACAATTAGTGACCCTCGCAATGAAGCGTATTGATCATAGTAAAGACTATGATGACTTGTTGACGCCATTACAGCAAATGGGAGTTAAGTTATTACCCAATACTGCAGGGGCAAGAACCGCTAAAGAAGCTATTTTTGCAGCAGAACTTGCCAGTGAAATGCTTGGCACAAAGTGGATCAAACTTGAAATCCATCCAGATCCGAAATACTTGATGCCAGATGCTATTGAAACCCTTAAAGCTGCCGAAGTCTTGTGTAAAAAAGGCTTTATTGTGTTGCCTTATGTTCATGCAGATCCTGTGCTGTGTTACCGGCTAGAGGAAGTGGGCTGCGCCGCTGTGATGCCGTTAGGCAGTCCTATCGGCAGTAATCAAGGTTTAGCCACTGAGCCTTTTTTAGAGATGATCATTGAGCAAGCTAATGTGCCGGTGGTTGTTGATGCTGGGATTGGCGCACCTTCGCAAGCTAGCCGAGCAATGGAGCTGGGCGCAGATGCCGTGCTAGTCAATACTGCGATTGCCAGTAGTCAATCTCCCATAGTGATGGCGCGGTGTTTTGATTTTGCGGTTAGAACCGGTCGTGATGCCTATACCGCCGGACTTGGCAGTGTTACCAAACAGGCAGAACATACTAGCCCGCTGACGCAATTTTTACATCTGTAAGCCAGATTATTCCCTTACTGGTGAATGATTTGGTTTGAGTAATTTAACTTTGAATGCGGTTGGTTCAACAAATTAAGTTAATAGAGTGGCGCACCATGAGTTTTGTCGAGCAATTTAAACAGCTAGATTTAATCGATTTATCAATGCGGATTAATAGCAGCACTGAAGCTGATGTGCAACAAGCATTACAGCGCCCCCAAGGTCATATTGACAGTTTAATCGCGCTTTTATCGCCTGCTGCATTACCTTTTTTAGAAACGATGGCGCAGCGGGCATATCAGATAACCCGGCAACGCTTTGGGGCTAATATTGGTTTATACCTGCCATTGTATTTATCTAACTTGTGCGCAAATGAGTGTGACTATTGCGGTTTTTCTATGAGTAATAAACTCAAACGAAAAACCTTAACAGAGACCGAATTATTAGCTGAAATTCAAATCATTAAACAGCGAGGTTTTGATTCAATATTACTGGTTTCTGGAGAACATGAAACCAAAGTAGGCATTGAATACTTTAAAACCATCTTGCCACTGGTAAAACAGCATTTCAGTTATGTAGCAATCGAAGTACAGCCTTTGGCGCAAGATGAATACGCCCAGCTGGTGGGGTTAGGGCTCGATGCTGTGATGGTATATCAAGAAACTTATCATCGCCAAACCTATGCCAAGCATCATACCAGAGGTAAAAAACAAGACTTTACTTATCGGCTCACTACACCAGAAAGGGTCGCGGCGGCTGGGGTTGATAAAGTGGGATTAGGGGTATTGCTCGGATTAGACAGTTGGCGCGTAGATGCGTTATTAATGGGCTATCATTTGGCCTATTTAGAAAAACATCACTGGCGCAGTCGTTACAGTATTTCTTTACCGAGATTAAGACCGTGTACCGGTGGAATTAGTCCTAAAGTCGAATTAACTGATGTGGGCTTAGTGCAATTGATCTGTGCGTTTCGATTGTTTAACCCCCAGCTTGAAATTAGTTTATCTACCAGAGAAACCCAGCAGTTACGTAACAACTTATTGCCTTTAGGGGTGACTCATATCAGCGCTGGGAGCTCAACCCAACCTGGTGGTTATCAAAATCCCAACACCCAGTTGGATCAATTTGAAATCTCAGATGAGCGCAGCGCGGTGCAAATAGTGCAGCAAATACAAAAGTCAGGGCTTAACCCAGTATGGAAAGATTGGGAGACAAACTGGTATTAGTTTTTAAATTGGTATGCATTTTATCAAGACTATTCAATGTGATATAACTTGCTATTAGGTTGTTTCAAAAGGAGTTGTATCATGGAAATAGCATCAAGTTTTACCCTCGGTGTTCAAGGACTGCAACAGGCGCACAATGATTTAGCGCAGGCGACCACGGCGGTAGCCATCCCAGAAACGCTAAGTTCTGCCTCAGTACTAATAACTGCAGATAGCGTCACGCTTAGCTCGCAAACAGCGGCCCTGATTGATGCTCAGCAAGCTATCTCTCACGCCGAGGTTGCAGTAGATGTGATAAATGTCTGGTCTGAAAACATTGGCACCATAATCGATGTCTCAGTGTAGAGCTCAATGTAACTTGAGCTGGCATTAATGACTTTGAGTATCATTAAAGCTAAATAAATCAGTTATCTATCAAGGCTTGTTTTGGTCAATATCGTGCTGTAATAAAATTAAAGATTCTAACAATTTACTGGCAGGCCCCTGATTATCTCGGTTAGGGATAACCAAAGTTAATGCAATTTTACGACTTTTACTGCCTTTAAGAATAAGCCTGGCGAGCTTACCTTGGCGAATATCATCCACGACCAAATAAGCGGGCGCCCAACAAAAGCCAATGCCACTTTGTAACACGTTTTTTGCTTCGTGAAAGTTTGATACTGTCCAGCGCTGCTCTGACTTTAACCAACCAGTATCTACTGATTTTTCAGTTGCAGTGTCTTTAATGACCACTTGTAAGTGCTGCGCCAGCTCTGTTTCATCGGCAACAATACCGCACTGGGTTAATGGATGAGTCGGACTGCATACAAGGTATAAGTCTGACTCACACAGGAACTCGGCAATATGGCCTTTTGCAGGAATACCGCAAATAGCGATATCGGCGATGTTATTGTCAATTAATTCTTGTGTGCCTGTGATCACCGAGTCAATGACAGTCACTCGGGTCCCACGGCTATCGGGCCAAAAGGCTTTTAAGGCGTCCACAAGAAATTGCATTGGATAGATGATTTCGCGGGCAATGGTCAAGTTGGGCTCCCAGCCTTGTCCTAAATTGCTCGCAAGTTGCTCAAGTTCATCAACGGTTTGGGTTAAGTGACGTGAGCGCCTGAGTAGTACTTCACCTTGCTGCGTTAGGTAAGCTTTGCGTCCCTTTACTTCAAGTAATTGAATCCCAAGTTGGTTTTGTAGTTTAGCCACAGCGTGATTGAGCGAAGATTGGCTTTTATTCAGCTTTTCTGCTGCTTGGGCGTAACCACCAAAGTCCACTACAGATTGAATAATTCGCCATTGCTCAAGTGTGGATTTTGCTCTATTCATACAAAACTCATTAGTTTACAGGTCAATATTAAAAAGAGCGTATCACACAGTGATACGCTCTTGAAGGCAATCGAGAACGCGCTTAATTACTTAGCGCTAGGTTTCTCTTTTGTATTGCTGTTAGTTTTAGTGAGATCTTTAGGCGTCACTTGCACCGGCAAATACTTTTTCGTCGCTTTTATTTCAGCAAGGTAAGGGCCTTTATGCAGCTTCTCTGGCCAATCAAGAAGCATCATCGCCAATACATTGCGGTGTTCGCCTGACACCATATTGGGATTACCACGAGGTGACGGGATCAGTTGATACTCAGGGATAAATGACGCCGCAATATGGTTTTGAGTCTTTTTAACCACAGGATGGTTTGGCTGACCCGCTAATAAAAAGCTAATGCCGACTTCTGAAATAATGTCATCGGTTGCATCAGTTAAGATCCTATCAATGTTGTTATTAAAGTAATCTAAAATCCATTGATAATCTTTGGCGTTAACTTGCTCTTGGTAATAACCACTAGAGGCAAAAATAAAGTGTGTCATACCATATAGCTTGTTTCGGTACTGCTTTTTATCAAGATTGTTGTCTTTATCGTCAGGATAAGTCTCGATGAACGCTTGTTTATATACCTCGACATAATCCCCCACATTTAGCTGTTTAGCCCAGTAAACATAATTCACTAACTGTGCGGCCCATGATGTGATCATTTTAGGATCAGTCAAAGCTGGGGTTAAATCATAGGCTTTTAAGCCTTTAATCATTTGCTCATGACATGGCCCCATGAAACCCAGTTCATCGGTGCGACTGGCATAGCGCAATAAAATATCGCTATAGAAAATAAACTCTGGAAACGGCTTAAGGGCTTTTTTACGCGCTTTAGCACGAGGACCTTTACCTAACACGCTAATAGCTTGTTCGGCTTCATCTTCAATAAAATTAGGTTTATCCATATTACAGGCAAAGTAGTTTTGTCTTTCTGTAATGGTGATCAAATCAATTAAAGCGGCATTAGCGTACTTTTCATCACCAGTCATGCGATACATACGTAAACCATAATGCCCTTGAATTCGAGGTGGCAAGGAATACATATTTTGTTCAAGGTTAAGCTGAATTGCGCTTCGAACTTGCTGGTGAGTTAATTGATGGTTATCTCTGGTTTCAGCAAAGCTGCTGGCACAAGTAAGTAGCAACGAAAAGCTGATTAAACTGGTTAAGGATTTAAATTTTCGAATTGCCAACATTAAAGGCTCTCCTGATGATTGATGATGGATCAGTCGGTGGATTAAGTATAATGCTCATTTGTTGGATTAGGGATAAATTATCTTCATTAACTACCAAAATATCAAAAACTTGGCGATTTGTTATTGAAGCGTTAGTGTCTGTATTAATCAAATTAACTAAATTTTGTTGCCAAAGTGGGTGATAGTAATCGAGCCCTTCATTAGCTATGCCGTTAAAGCTATAGGCCATATTTTTTGCATCCGGCCATTGTTGATTAAAACTCGCCTGAAAAGCCTGATTGATGGCGCTATTTAGTTGTTGATTATTTATATCATCCCCTTGCTGCTCAGAGTTTAAATAATACCAAGCGACTTTGCTGCGAAATACCCTAAGTTGCTGTCGATAAGACTCAGCAAATTGCTCTCTCGCTGAAGGGGTTAAATAGGCTAATTGGTGTTGTAGATGACTGCTTAACCAATAATAACCTAATAAATAATTATCTGTTGATACTCCAAGCTTATTTACCAAATAGAATTGGCTGCCTCGAGTCATAGCAGTAATGGCCTCGCTGAGGCTTTTCACCAGTTGCATTGCTTGGCGCCGATTAGATAAATATTTTGGAAAAACCACGCTCGCTTGGGCAAATTGCTGACCGATCACCGGATACCTAATGATATTCGCCATCGAATGCTTACTTGTATGGATATAGAGTTCACCAACTAAACGCTGCTGATGCCACAAGCGATAAGTTGTAATTGGTTCTGATGGTTCATTGACCGTTGCAGTGCCATTGCCAGTACTCGCGGTGGTATTGGTTTCATTAGTGGACGACATATCAGCTTGCACTTGGAGGGGAATCGCTTCGAATTCAAGCCCCAGAGGCGTTAATACATCGACAACTTGCTGAAATAAATCACTACTGTTTTTGGGGCCAAGATAAGGGGTATTTTTTATCTGACTAAGGGTTTTACCGATATTCCAAGGCGCTGTATTAATATTATTGGTTTGGCTTTCTAAGAAGGATAATAACAGCTGATTTGTTAATAACGGCTTTGTTGATAATGATTGGGTTGCCTGTAATGGCGCGCTTTGGGCTTCAGCTGAAGCAATGCTGGGCTCAGGCGCTGAAACTTGCTGCTTAATGGTTTTAATTGTCGCTAATAACTGCTGATTTTTACTTTTTGCCCGTGCTTGATAGGCCTGCCAAGTGGTTTTTCGGCATTGCTCATCTGGTTGTAAAAGTAAGTATTTGGCTAAACTGATCTCAAAAGCAGAGTTTGTATCATCGCGGTTGGTATCTAACTGGCATTGTGCGTTATTAAATACCAATTTCAAATTACTATTACTAAGGTTTCGTCTTATCGTTGCCTGTGCATTGTGTAACTGTGATTTGGTATCGATATCAAGTTGGGCTAGTGTAATCGCGTTAATTTTATTGGCTAATAAAGAGTAGGGCATGTGGCTATCTTCAAGCTCAGCGATAAAACTGGATAATTGAGGCGCTGTTAACAATGCTGATAATTCATCAGCTAAATGTAATTGGCACATTAATAGCCCTTCACGCTGGTTATGAGTGGCTAAGTGGCGGTAGTAATTTAAACGGTCGTTAAAATTGTTAAAGCCTAAGGTTAATTGCTCAAACTGTAATGTTTGGTAAGGGGTTGTTTGCTTTAAATCTAGGGATGCTAAAGACGGTTTGTATTGCAAACATTGTTGCACAAACAGCTGAAGAGGATTGGCAACTGCTTGCGCAGTTGCCAATAAACTAAAAGTTAGGATTACTACAGAAATGCTTTTTGGCATAAGCCACACGTTCTTCCACTGAAACGGCAGGGCCTTTGATAGACTCAACATGTTGCAAGCGTTGTAAAATCCCTCTACCGTTTGCGGTTTGAATTGCAAGTCCTGGTCGAGCATTTAGCTCCAGTAGTAATGGACCTCGCTGCTTATCCAAAACCATATCGGTTCCTAAATAACCCAGTTCACACATTTCATAGGCACTGGATGCGGTATGAAGCAGGGTGTCCCAGTTTGGGACTTGAATTTGTGACAATTCAAATTGAGTATCAGGATGCTTTAAAACAGGTTCATCAAATTGAACAGCAAACAAACTTTTGCCTGTAGCAATATCTAAACCGACACCGACAGCGCCTTGGTGCAAATTAGCTTTGCCATCAGAAGCAGCTGTTGAGCAGCGTAGCATGCCCATTACTGGATAGCCTTTAAACACGATTAAGCGGATATCAGGCACGCCTTCGTAACTAAAACCATCAAAAACCGGATCGAACTCAATCAAGCCTTCAACAATGGCGACATCAGGGGTGCCGCCTAAAGAAAACAACCCACTTAAGATGTTGGAGACATGGCGATAAACTTCAGTCGGCGTCACTTCATCGCCATTAGGTTTATAATAGCGACCGCCTTCCACTTTAGTGATCACCAAAATCCCTTTACCGCCAGAACCTTTTGCTGGCTTTATCACAAAGCCAGTACGGTCGATGACCATTTGCGGAATATCATTGATTTTGTGCTGCTCTTCAACAACACCAATCAAGTCAGGTACGGCAATACCATTGGCTAAAGCTAATTGCTTGGTAATCAGCTTGTCATCCACGCGTTTGTAATATTTACGAGGATTATATTTTCCAATGTAATCGATATTACGCTTATTCATATTTAATACGCCTTTGCGGCGCAGCTCCCAAGGCCAGGCAAAGTTCATTACTGATCTCCAGCCAAAGGTTTAAAGCGTTTAAGCTCTGTGAGACGGTAGCCAGTGTATTGGCCCATCACTAACACCATTGCTAAAATCACTAAGTGAATACCTAAGAAGTTAAATACCCAATATTGGATCCAACTGTTACTCATAGCAAGGTAGGCTAAGGTGGCGACAAACAAGCTACCACCGCCGGCCATCACTACCGCTTTAGGGCCTTCTTCTTCCCATAAAATTGACATACGTTCAATGGTCCATGCCAAAATGATCATCGGGAAGAAGGTAATGGTTAAGCCTTCACTTAATCCCACTTTATAGGAAATAAGCGTAAACAAGCCGATAATAAATATCACTACAATAATGACCGCGGATATTCGGGATATGAGCAATAAGTTAAGTTGCGATAAATAGGAGCGGATCATCAAACCAAAGGCGACAATTAACAAGAAGCCAATTAAGCCGGTCAATAATGTGGTTTGAATAAAGGCTAATGCAATCAGTACCGGCATAAAGGTACCTGATGTCTTGATACCGATAATCACTCTTAAGAACACCACCACAAGCACGCCAATTGGGATCAATAAAATCCCTTTGAAGGTACTTTGTTCTTCTAGTGGTAATTGGTACAAAGAAAAATCCAGTGCATCTGAGTTTTTCATCATATCGATAGAGGTTGCCAGTGCTGAGCGTGTTTCTTGCAACATTGAAAAGTTAACTTGCGAGTTACTGCCACCAACAACATCTAACACCGATTGGTTATTGTGTTGCCATAAAACCAAGTTATCAGGACGGCCTTGTTTGTTGCCTTCAACATCAAATAAAACCCATTCACCATTATGATAAACCTGCACATAAGGATTGAGTTGCTGACGACGACGTTGGTCTTCTAGCATTAGACCACTCACTTGTTTTGCAGGAACGCCTTTAGAGTGCAGCATTTGCAAAAACAACTGGGTACGAGTGTTAACTGATAATAACAGTGCTAAATTCTGCGATTGATTAGTGTCGTTAATCACTGACATTAACTGCTGTGCGTAAGAAAGGTTATTAGCACTGCGCTGCCATACATCGTTCATGATTTGGTCAGCGGCGCCTTTTTCAGTGACTTGCCATAAAAAGGGTTCTGGTGTTTCAGGTACTTCATCTTGGGTGACGTCAAGTTGACCTGTCGGTACCAGTGTTACACGGTAATATAAGGATTGACGTCCAGAGGATTCACGAATTGACCAAACTGCTCTTCTGTCAGCCCCTTCTGAGATATTTAGACCATATCCCGGTGAGGTAGCATTTTCTGAAAGTACATCAAATGCAGGATCTTGTGGCAAAGAGAGTGATACTTCGGTTGGGTTATTATTACCATTAAACATCACTTTTGCTTCCACTGACCAGCTTTGAACCTGCTGACCAGGAAGGAAAGGGACGTTGTGTTCAACGCTGCGATAAATACTGGCTGCAGTACCGAATATAAATAATAACGCGACGAAGATAAAAAACGGTTTACGTGAATGCATTAGAAGTCCTATTTAACTTTTGTCGTTATTTGTTTGTCTTTTTTTCCATGAATATAGCTCTGGCCGACATCGACTACAGCAATATCTTTCATAAATTTACGACCAAGTAGTAAGGGATAATCTAAATGGCTACGATCGGTTAAGTTTAAGTCAGTTTCAGCGGCGTATTTACCAATTTGCAGGTGGGCATGAATAACGGGGCGGCGATCATCAGGTTGTTCTGCATCTTGTTTAATGCGCACAAAACGTTCAACTTTATGTTCAAAAGTATCCCCAGGTTGATCCTCTCCATTGATCATTACATCGAAGCGAACCCATTGAACGCCATTACGTTCAAATAACACAATATTGCGGGCATCTAATGATGACGATTCAGCGCCAGTATCAATACGCGTTGCAAAAGCGGCTTTTAATTCGTCAATAAAAACACTTTCTACTTCACCCAGAACAAACTTATCGGTTATTGCTGACTCAGGACACTGAGGTGGTTCATTTAATTGCGCTAATGCAACGGCATCAGCATCCATTTTTTCAGATTGTTTGGTAAGAGTATCGGTGATTTGTAACCTTAATTGTTGTACTTCTTCGTTTAAGGCAACAATTTCAGGTGTGGCGCTAATACATTGGCTATTAATCGCTTCAATAATAGCGGCCTGAGAACTGGCTAAATTTGAAGTAAACTCTTCACTACCAACCGGAGTTACTTTTTCTGTTGAAGCACAGCCGGTGATTAACGCGGCTGTACAAGATAAAATAAATACCTGCTTTAACATGATAATTCCTGTTATTTTAATAATCTAGGTTAAATTAAGTCGTGATTAGGTTGGTTCTTTATTGCAATAATCGTTGCACGTTTGGGTGCAGGGTAACCTTCTACCGTTAAACTAACATCATTTGGATCAAGATAATCCACTAACGACTCGTTTTTCATCCATTTAGTTGAGCGCTGTTCTGCCATAGAGGTGACATCAACATCGACACAACGGATATCGGTAAAATCGCATTTTTTAAGCCATAACATTAACGCATCAACGGAGGGTAAAAACCATACGTTGTTCATTTTGCCGTATCTGTCTTCTGGCACTAAAACCGCATTTTCATCACCATCGATAACTAAAGTTTCTAATACCAATTCGCCGCCCATACGCAGTTGATCACGTAACTGCATTAGATGGTCGATAGGTGAGCGGCGGTGATATAACA
Source organism: Shewanella sp. 3_MG-2023 (assembly GCF_030548765.1). Lineage (NCBI taxonomy): Bacteria > Pseudomonadati > Pseudomonadota > Gammaproteobacteria > Alteromonadales > Shewanellaceae > Shewanella > Shewanella sp. 3_MG-2023. The sequence continues at coordinate 30,953 of NZ_JAUOSH010000031.1, forward strand.
CTCCCATAGAAAACACTGTATCAAACGCATCAAGTGCTGGCAGTTCTTCAATTCCTAATGGCAATAAATGAACAGGATGCTGATTACCCGCTAAACGCTTAACGGCTTCAAATTGGCATAAAAATAACGGCGAAGGGTCAATACCCACGACACGTTTTGCGCCAGCCCCTAGCATGCGCCACATATGGTAGCCGCTACCACAACCTACATCTAGCACGGTGCGATTCTCTAACGGTGAAATATGTGGTTTTACTCGATCCCATTTCCAGTCACTGCGCCATTCGGTATCGATATCAATACCATGAATATTAAAAGGACCTTTACGCCAAGGTTGAAACAAGCCTAAAAGGTTTTCAAGTTTTTCAGTTTGACCTGCAGTTAATTGGCTGCCATCGCCAATTTTGACACCATTGAATAAATCGATGCTTGTTGGAGTAGGGTAATTAAGTTTGTTAAGGACTTTTTCCCATTTAGGTAAATTGCCGTGTTTATGTTCACGTTGCCACTTTCCTAAAATAGCCGGTAATTCTTCCAACCAGTGTTGTAACGATGAGTCGGCAATTTGTTGATAAAAAGAGCTGAAACTAATCACTTGATAGCCACCATAGATGCGAAATTAAAACATTGGAACCATACAGTTGAATGACTAAAGCCATTATCAGTAAAGCGTTGTTGGTGGATTGTTAAACTGTCTGGGCGCATCACATTTTCAAGTGCGCTGCGTTTTTGGCTGATTTCTAACTCACTGTAGCCATTAGCACGTTTAAAATCGAGGTGTTGTTCATACAGCAATGATTGAATCACATCATCTTCAAAGCAGAGCTTTTCTGAGATCACTAAAATGCCGCCAGGCAATAAGCCTTGAAATATTTTTTTGATCAGGCTATCTCTATCTTGTACCGGTAAAAACTGTAAGGTGAAATTTAACACCACCATCGATGCATTGGTGATTTCTACATCTCTAATGTCACCACAAATTAACTCAACCTCAGTATCACTGACATAAGCCGCGAGATTTTCCTGACATCGAGAAACCATAGACTCGCTATTATCTACTGCGATAATACGGCATTGGCGTTGTTCAATTTGACGACGAATACTTAAGGTAGCAGAGCCTAAGGAGCTGCCTAAATCATAAATATTAGAATTTGGCGTTACATACCTATCAGCAAAATCACCTATCGTATTAATGATTTGTGCATAACCAGGTACAGAACGTCTGATCATATCGTTGAACACACCAGCGACGCGATTATCAAATTGAAAATCTGATATTTTGTCAGTTGCTGTGGCGTAAATTGTGTCTTGTTGAGAGTTCATCTGCAGTAACTTAGGAGTATTATATTGTCATTCTAGCTAATCCTAACAAATAGCAGCAAGTATCCCATTGGAATTTTTGTAAATTATTTTGTTTATTGGCTATTTTCTCGGTAAATTATTCACCTTGTTAGACAATTAGTCGATATAAAACGGTATGATGTACAGTAATTAAAAATAATCAACAAACACATAACCTTTTTCTTCAGAGAAAATACATCTTGCACAAGGGATAGCGCTTGAAGTTCACTCAATTTATATTTGTCATCATAGTCAGTTTAGTGCTCACCACTGCTACTTGGGCTAATACCTCCTCAGATGAGATACTAGTAAGCTCACTACCGAAAACAATATCTATTTCAATGAGTGAAGACGCTTACCCTTATCAATTTGTTGATCAAAATGGTAACCCTTCGGGTTTGATGGTCGATTTATGGCACGAATGGTCAGTTAAGAGTGGCATTAAAGTGATTTTTAAGCCCATGCCATGGAAGGAGTCACTCTCTGCTGTTGAAGAAGGTAAGGTCGATGCCCATATAGGAATGGTAGTAAACGCGAAAAGAAAGACAAAATTTGCTTATGCCAATCAAATAACAACATTAAATAATTACGTTTACCTTCATAATGATATCGCCACTAAGAAAAGCATCACAGATTTAAAACCTTTTAAAATAGGGGTTATCGAAGGCACATCTCATCTCGATGATTTATTAGCCATTGAACCTAGTCTCACATTTAAAACCTTCAAAACTAAACGTGAACTCGTGGACGCGGTAATTGATGGCGAGCTATATGCTTTTGCTGCTATTCAAGGTTATTATCAAGGGATTCCGGTTAATTTTGATTTGGCCAATAACTATCAAACTTCCGCTAGGATCTCAGTTAATACAGTTAATTTAGCGCCAGCGGTTGCCAAACGGCACAGTTATTGGGTTGCTGAAATTAACCAAGGTTTTGCGCAAATATCAGCGAAGGTGGTTGATGATATTGAGAAACGCTGGTTTGGCCTGAGACGTGAATCAGGCGGCTTAATGATCGCTATGCAAGTTGAAATTGAGCCGTTTGTTGATATAAACCCTGAAGGTCAACCCCATGGTTTATTTGTCGATATTTGGCAGTTATGGTCTGAAAAAACGGGTATTAGTATCAACTTTATACCTAGCGATATGAACGGTAGTATTAATTTCGTTAAAAAAGGTTTAGCCGATGTACATATTGGCTATCCTGAAAGTGACAGCATAAATACTGGCTTGCATCGAGCTAATCATTTATACACTGTAAAAAGTCGTTTTTTTAGTTACCAAAAAGAATTAACCAATATTAGTCAAGTTGATGGTAAACGCATTGGTATTTTTGCCACATCTCCTTATATTGTTGAACTGAGAACATTATTGCCTAATGCGCAGCTGCGGTATTACGATTCTATGGCTCAAATGGTCAAAGCGAGCCAAGACGGCGATATTGTCGGCTTTGTTGCATCGAGTGCGACTACGTCACATTACTTACTTAATAATAAAAAATGGGCAGATTTCAATCAGCTCACTTCAACTGAATTTAGCACCCAGATTTATAACCTCACCAATGTTGAAAACACAGAGCTTGCTGAGCGTATCACCAATGGTTTCAAGCTGATTAGTTTGCATGAACTAAATAAAATAGAGCGTAAATGGCTGGTTAATAATGACGACCGCACTTTTATTAGCCGTGATAAGCAAATATTTTTAAGTCATAACGAGCAAAAATATTTGGACTCCTTAGGTGCATTAAAATTGGGCTATTTAGACGACTGGGCACCAATGGAATATCAAAATGAACAGGGTGAGTTTTCTGGCGTTAACAGCGACGTCACTGACATTATCTCTAATCAATTAGGAATCGATATTATTCCAGTTGCTTATCAAGATTGGGATAGCCTTAACAATGATATTAAATCAGGAACCATACACATGGTCGCTAGTATGGCCAAGAGTAAATTGCAGCAGCCTACGCTCGAATTTACCGATGGTTACTGGCCATCTCCTTGGGCCATTGCCACCTCACTCACTGAGCAACCACTATTTAATTTAAGTCAATACTCAAGTAAACGGATTGCTGTGGTCAAAGGGTACAGCATCAATAATCAATTAAGGCAACAATTTCCAGGCTTAAAGATCATGCCTGTGGCAGATGTCAAAAGTGGTTTAAAAGCCGTATCTACAGGTCAAGCTGATTTATTTATTGAGCAAGTGGTTACCTTGGCTTATGCACTTAATGAAGGTGGTTTCCCTGATTTAAAAATAGCACTGGTAGCGGATTTAGCAGAGCAAAAAAGTCATATTGGCGTCTATTCAGAACTTAAAAAGCTCATCCCACTAATTAATCGTGCCTTAGAAACTATTGATGAAACAAAGCAGCAGCAAATGTATCAGCAATGGGTGGCCATTGACTTAAGTAGCGAAGCGGATAAATATCAACATTGGTTTAAGATGCTGTTGATAGGGTTAGTTATTGTTAGCGCTATTACATTGTTGGTTATTTGGGGTAACAGGCGGCTGAAGGCAGAAGTGGAGCTTCGTAAACAAGCACAATTAGAAAGTAAATTTGCAGCTGAGCATGATCCTGTGACTCATTTACCTAATCGGTGTTTACTTGATGATAGATTAGCTTGCGCCGTCACCGCTCATCTAAGAGAACAACATAAATTTGCCATTTTATTTATTGATATCGATAAGTTTAAAGCAGTTAATGACACCTATGGCCATCATGTTGGTGATCAAGCATTAGTTGCTATAGCAAATAGCTTGAAAAAAGCGGTTAGAAAATCAGATACAGTTTCTCGATTTGGTGGTGATGAATTTGTCATACTACTGAATAATATCGATAACGCAGAAAGTGCAATTAAGGTGGCTGAAACCATTACTGCTAACCTAACAGAGCCTTTGAGGATTGATGGTATCAGTCTAACGCTTACTGCCAGTATCGGTATGGCGATTTATCCTGATGATGGTGATAACGCCATTGCATTGTTAAAGTGTGCTGATAAAAATATGTACCGCAACAAGAAAAGCGCTAACAACTTAGGTTACCAATAAGCTGAATAGTCTTGATTAATTTCTAACAAATAAACTTAAGGCTTGGCAGCGGTTAACCAAAAATGCAGCAGATCCACAAAAAAAGCATTGGATGATGCTTTTTTGCACGTTTATTGTGCTAACTTTTTCCTAAAGCCGCGTTAATTGCAGTAAACTATTTCAAAGCTTGTAGTAAAATAATGTTCGGATTTATTTATCACGTCATTGACGTTGTTTAAGTACTATAGTTGCTAGCATTATTTATCTAATGTTTAACAGAATTATTTTTTAGAACCTATTACCGAATTAAGGGTAGAGTTAAATGCGCAGTCAATATTGTGGAGACGTCAATAAGTCTCATCTTGGTCAAGAAGTCACCTTAGTAGGTTGGGTAAACCGTAGCCGTGATTTAGGTGGCGTGATTTTTTTAGATCTTCGTGACAGAGAAGGGATTGTACAAGTTGTTTATGATCCGGATTTAGAAGATGTTTTCAAGGTTGCCAGTAGTTTACGTGGTGAATTTTGTGTACAAGTAAAAGGCGTGGTGCGTGCAAGACCAGAAAGCCAAATTAATGCACAAATGAAAACCGGTGAAATTGAAGTATTAGGTAAAGACTTAGTTATTATCAATGCTTCTGCGCCGTTACCACTAAGCATGGATAACTACCAAAACAATAGTGAAGAGCAGCGTTTAAAATACCGCTACTTAGATTTACGTCGCCCAGAAATGGCTGACAGAATCGTATTTCGCTCTAAAGTGACTAGTGCTGTGCGTCGTTTCCTTGATGACAGCGGTTTTTTAGATATTGAAACGCCAATCTTAACCAAAGCTACACCAGAAGGCGCTCGTGATTATCTAGTTCCAAGCCGGACCTATAAAGGTCAATTCTTTGCCTTACCTCAGTCACCACAGTTGTTTAAGCAATTGTTAATGATGTCTGGTTTTGACCGTTATTACCAGATCGTAAAGTGTTTCCGTGATGAAGATTTACGTGCAGATCGCCAACCAGAATTTACTCAAATAGATATCGAAACTTCTTTCATGTCGTCAGATCAAGTGATGGCGAAAACTGAAGAAATGGTTCGTGGTTTATTTAACGACTTATTAAATGTCGATTTAGGTGAATTTCCACGTATGCCATATGCAGAAGCCATGGCACGTTTTGGTTCAGACAAGCCTGATTTACGTAACCCACTAGAGTTAGTGGACATCGCTGATTTGGTTAAAGACGTAGAATTTGCAGTATTCAGTGGTCCAGCTAACGATGTCGAAGGTCGTGTTGCGGCATTACGCATTCCAGCAGGCGCATCTTTGTCTCGCAAACAAATTGACAACTACACTAAGTACGCTGGCATCTATGGTGCTAAAGGCCTAGCGTGGATGAAGATTAACGACTTATCTGCTGGCATTGAAGGTATTCAATCACCAGTACTTAAATTCTTAAACGAAGAAATCGTTAACGAAATTATCAGTCGCACAGGTGCGCAAACTGGTGACATCGTGTTATTTGGCGCTGATAAAGCCAATGTTGTTGCTGAAGCAATGGGAGCACTACGTCTTAAAGCCGGTGAAGATTTTGACCTACTTGAAGGTGAATGGCGTCCATTGTGGGTTGTTGACTTCCCAATGTTTGAGAAAATTAATGGTGGTTTCCACGCTGTTCACCATCCGTTTACCGCAGCATGTGATGTTACCCCGGAGCAATTAGAAGCGGATCCAGCCGCTGCGATTTCAGATGCATACGATATGGTATTAAATGGCTGTGAATTAGGCGGCGGTTCAGTGCGTATTCATAATGCAGAGATGCAAAGCGCGGTATTCCGTATCTTAGGTATTTCAGATGAAGAAGCCAACGAGAAGTTTGGCTTCTTACTTGAAGCATTACGTTATGGTACACCACCTCATGCAGGTTTAGCCTTTGGTTTAGATCGCATTATCATGTTAATGACAGGTGCAAGCTCAATACGTGATGTAATGGCATTCCCTAAAACAACCACTGCGGCATGTCCGTTAACTAATGCCCCAGGTTTTGCTAACCCGCAGCAGTTAGTTGAATTAGGTATCAATGTTATTCCGCAAGAGAAGCCCGCTACTGAAGAGTAATCTAAAGTTTGGCTACATTGATAAAATAACAAACCGAGGCATATGCCTCGGTCTGTTTTTATAATACCTAAGTGTGTAATCTAACAGGTATTGAGACCGGAAATTTAAAGGACTTACCATGGCTGGACACAGTAAATGGGACAATATTAAGCATCGTAAAGCGGCCCAAGATGCCAAGCGTGGCAAATTATTCAGTAAATTTATTCGTGAGTTAACCGTTTCAGCACGAGAAGGCGGATCAGATCCAGATGCTAACCCGCGTCTACGCGCCGCAATAGACAAAGCTTTATCAAATAATATGACCCGAGACACGGTAGAGCGCGCAGTAAAACGTGGTGCCGGCGAGCTTGATGGTCAGCAGCTTGATACCATTATTTATGAAGGGTACGGCCCAGGTGGCACCGCAGTGATGGTTGAAACCATGACCGACAACAAAAACCGAACTGTCTCTGGCGTACGCAATGCATTCAGTAAGTCAGGTGGTAACCTAGGCACCGATGGTTCTGTCGCTTATATGTTTACAAAATCTGGGGTCATTTCATATCCAAATACTGTCGATGAAGATCTACTGATGGACGCTGCCTTAGAAGCGGGTGCAGATGATGTGGTTTCCCATGATAATGGTGCATTTGATGTACTCACCACGCCTGATGCATTTGGCAGTGTTAAAGATGCCCTAGATGCTGCTGGTTTTGAAGCAGTAAATGCCGAAGTCACCATGATTGCCGGTACTAAAGCCGATTTAGATGCTGATACTGCAGCTAAATTTATGCGCTTGATCGATAATTTAGAAGATCATGATGATGTTCAAGAGGTTTATCATAACGCTGAAATATCAGACGAAGTAATGGAAAGTCTAGGTTAAGGAAACCTTAAAACCGTGACAACAATATTAGGCATTGATCCTGGTTCACGAATTACCGGATACGGCGTCATCAAGTGCCAAGGCAGACAACAACTGTATTTAGGCAGTGGCTGTATTCGAACCTCAGCAGATGATTTGCCGACTCGATTAAAACAAGTTTTTGATGGCATTACAGAAATCATCAAGCAATACCAGCCGGATCAATTTGCCATTGAACGGGTTTTTATGGCAAAAAATGCCGATTCGGCTCTAAAGCTTGGGCAAGCACGCGGCGCCGCCATTGTGGCGGCCATGAATGCTAATTTGCCGGTTGCTGAATACAGTGCAACCCAAATTAAAAGTGCTGTTGTGGGGACGGGGCGCGCGCAAAAAGCGCAAGTTCAGCATATGATCCAGCAAATTTTTAAATTGCCTGCTGCGCCTCAAGCTGATGCTGCTGATGCACTTGGCGTTGCTATTTGTCACTACCACACTTATCAAAGTTTAATTGCGCTGGGTGGAAAAGCTCAAAGCCGCACATATGGAAGATACAAATGATTGGAAGATTATGCGGATTGGTGGTTGAGAAACAGGCCCCAGAAATTGTACTTGATGTTAATGGCGTTGGTTACGAGTTACAGGTACCAATGACCAGTTTTTACGAGTTACCGGAATTAAACCATACCGCAATGCTATACACCCACTTTGTGGTACGTGAGGATGCGCAATTACTTTATGGTTTTATTACTAAGCAAGAGCGGGCGTTATTTCGCTTATTAATAAAAACCAATGGTGTCGGCCCTAAACTGGCGCTTACCATTTTGTCAGGTATGACCGCTGGCGAGTTTGTTAATTGTGTTGAGCGTGATGATATCGTGACCTTAGTAAAACTTCCCGGTGTCGGTAAAAAAACTGCAGAACGCTTAGTTATTGAAATGCGCGATAAACTGAAAAGTTTACTCGAAGCTTCCGTTGGCTCCGAGCGTGAGTTTGCATTGCAAACTAACTATCAACCTGCAGTGGTTGAAAACAATGCCGAAGAAGATGCTATTGCCGCACTAGTATCATTAGGCTACAAACCCGCGCAAGCGAGTAAAGCGGTTATAACAGCTTATTCAGACGGCATGACCAGCGAAGTATTAATTAAAGCCGCGCTAAAATCGATGCTTTAACTCCGGTATTTAATTGCTTAATTAAAGAGATATAAATGATAGAAGCAGATCGCTTAATACAACCACAAGAATTTGAGCAAGAAGTACATATTGATAGGGCGATGCGCCCTAAAATGCTTGAAGACTATACAGGTCAAGATGATACTCGCGCCCAGCTTAAAGTGTTTATAGAGGCAGCGCTTAAACGTGAAGAGGCCTTAGATCATATGTTGATTTTTGGCCCTCCAGGTTTAGGTAAAACTACGCTGGCGATGATTGTTGCCAATGAAATGGGTGTAAATATTAAGTCTACTTCAGGACCTGTACTTGAAAAAGCGGGCGATCTCGCTGCACTACTGACAAACCTTGAACATGGTGATGTGCTATTTATCGATGAAATACACCGCTTAAGCCCAGTAGTGGAAGAAATTCTCTATCCTGCAATGGAAGATTATCAATTAGATATTATGATTGGTGAAGGACCTGCAGCACGTTCCATTAAACTGGATTTACCACCCTTTACTCTAATTGGCGCCACCACCCGAGCAGGGGCGTTAACGTCGCCTTTGCGCGCCCGTTTTGGTATTCCACTGCGTCTTGAGTTTTATAACGTAAAAGATCTTTGTACCATTGTGACTCGCTCAGCCAAAGTCATGGAATTACCCATCGATGAGCAGGGCGCCTTTGAAATTGCAAAACGCTCAAGGGGAACGCCTCGTATCGCTAATCGTTTGCTTAGACGTGTTCGAGATTATGCAGAAGTGAAACATGATGGTTTTGTGTCAGCTGATGTGGCACAAAAAGCACTCGACTTACTTGATGTTGATTTAGAAGGCTTTGATTATCTAGACAGAAAATTATTATTAGCCATCATTGATAAGTTCATGGGCGGGCCAGTGGGTTTAGATAACCTTGCCGCAGCTATTGGTGAGGACAGAGAAACCATTGAGGATGTATTAGAGCCATTTTTAATCCAACAAGGCTTTATACAAAGAACACCACGTGGCCGAATTGCAACAGATAGAGCATATCTGCACTTTGATATCATAAAACCAGCAGTTTAATTTGCTGTAATAAAAAATGGAAAGCTAAGGCTTTCCTTTTTTTTTACTTATAAATAATGGTGCAGTATTGAATAAATATTCATTATTAACTTATCGACGAATTGTAACATTTATAAATGATTAAAAATAAAACATACCGGATGGCATAATACTCAATTGTTAAATTGTAATAACCTAACACCTGCTTGTGTTGTACTTGTTAAAACCTAATGCTATTTAATTGAGCCATACAAACATTCCTACAGATAAAATTACCTTTCATTGTTATAAATATACTTGTTTAAATAATAACCACAGTTATTAATTCTATAAAGACCCAGTGCTGGTGCGGGTTACAGTGTTTTAGATCCTAAACAGATCTTAAACTGAATAAAAACTGACTAAATAAATTTTATATGGCGCAAGGTTCAATAATATTGTGTGATCCTTGTCACATATATTTGTTTTGATAAGTATTAAAAATGTTACTTTTGCACTAGATGATAACACTTTATTTGATGGTTATTGGCAGTGTTATTCACTGCTAAGTAAAATAAATTCTATTTTAGCGCGATAGCTACTTATTAGTGTTAACACTTGCACTTATAAGTTATTAACAAAATAACGGTCAAAAGTTAAAGGTTAGTGGTTTGACGAAATATCTCTGGTTATACAGTATCTAGTTCAACGCAAATTTAAATACTTATTTAATTGCGTACATAGAATAAGAAAAGATATCACCAGGGAGCTACAAATGCTTAAAAGATCTAAATTATCAAACAGCGTAAACGTCGCGTTATTAGCGTCAGTTTCAGCTGCTTCAGCCGTTTCGGTAAGTGCTTACGCAGCAGAAGAATCTGCTAACGTAGAAAGAATTGCAGTAACCGGCTCCCGTATCCAACGTCAAGACATGGAAACAGCATCGCCTGTAACAGTCATTGATGCCAGTGCTATTCGTGCAGAAGGTTTCACAACAGTTGATGAGCTGTTACAAGCCCAAACGTCAATGGCTGGTGCAGCAGTTGGTTCTAGTACCAACAATGGCGCAGACGGTGTAGCACAGGTTGATTTACGTGGTATGGGTTCACAAAGAACTCTAGTACTACTTAACGGCCGTCGTATGGTTAACTCAGGTTCTGGTGCTGATAGTGCCGTAGATTTAAATTCTATCCCGGTTGCCATGATTGCCCGCGTTGAAATCTTAAAGGATGGCGCATCAGCCGTTTATGGTTCTGATGCCATAGCTGGCGTAGTAAACATTATCACTAAGAAAGATTTCGAAGGTTTACAGGTTGACGTCCTAGGCGGTATGACTGATAAAAGTGATGGTGAAAACGGCGAAATCAGTGCACTTTATGGATTTAATACCGATACAGGTAACTATACCTTTGGTGCTGCTTATTCTAAACGAGAAGGTGTAGTTCAATCTGATCGTGATTGGAGTGATGCCGGTAATAGCTCATTTACTCCGCAAGGTGGTTTTATTGGTGATGGTATCGATGAAGATGGTAACCCTATAAAAGAAATGAAAAATTTCGATGGCACTGATTGGGTGTCTCAAGATTCTGGTTACGATTATACTCAAGATAGTTGGTTTCAAACACCTAGTGAACGTTACAGCATTTTTGCTAACATGGTTCAAGAGTTAGGAAATGATATCGTACTAACTGGTGATTTCTTGTACACAAATCGTCAGTCTAGTCAACAATTAGCAGCTCAGCCAGCTGATATTATGCTAAATGTCTGTGGTGCTGATGGTATTGCCGATGATGTTCCTTGTATGACCCTTGATCAAAGTATGATTGATGGTGGAATTTCAGCAGACAAAACTGGACGAGTTAATTATCGAAAACGAATGAATGATGTTGGTCCACGTATTTATTCTCAAGATACTGATACATATAGAATATCAGCAGGGTTAGCTGGTTATGTTGATATAAATACAGGTATGGACTGGGATGTTTCTTATACCTATGGAAATAATAAGGCTAAAACTTCTGTAGCTAACTCTATTAATGCCGTTAACATGGAAAATTCAATTTATGACAATCAAGAAGCATGGTTTAGTGGTGATCCATTATCTCAAGCTATTATTGATGATGTCAGCTACCTTGAACAAGCTGATGGTGGTAATGAGCAACATACTTTATCCGCAGGACTAACGGGTGAATTATTTGATCTAGATGCCGGTGCCGTAGCATTTGCTATTGGTGCAGAATATCGTCATGAAAGTGGGTATTACAACCCAGATCCAGTGATTGTTGCTGGTGACGGTACTGCTGCGCAGCAAGATGCAACAGACGGTAGTTACAGTGTACTATCAGTTTTTCAGGAAGTAAGCGTACCGTTTACTGATAAATTAACTGGTGAATTTGCATTACGCTTTGATGATTACTCAACATTTGGTAATGCGACGACATGGAAAATAGGTTTAACTTACGAAGCTACAGATGACTTAATGCTGCGTACAGTTGCAGCCACAGGCTTCCGTGCACCAAGTGTTTCAGAGCTATACGGCGGTAACACAGGTTCTTTTGATTACCTAAGCGACCCTGCTAAAGTAGCACAAGACCCTCAAATTCTAGTGAACTACACTTCTGATGAAGATTTACAACCTGAAGAATCTGAATCATACACGGCCGGTTTAGTTTACTCTCCACACTATATTGATGGCATGTCTATTACTGTTGATTACTGGAGATTTAAAGTCACTAATGCTATTTCAAGAAGAAATATCCAGTCTGAAATGAATAGCTGCTATGGCGGTGTTAGTGAATCTTGTGAATTAATTAATGTTACCCATGAAAATGCACTTATAGGTGAATGGACTGGCTTAACCAATCAGTTAACTAACATTGGTTATCAAGATACTTCTGGTATTGATTTCAATCTTGCTTATACTTTTGAAGGGTTAGGTTTAGATTGGAGAATAAACAACGATACGACTTATCTTTTAAACTTTGAACAAGATAACGAAGATTACACTGGTACAATCGATGGTAACTTTGGTGCTTATGCGAACTTAAGAAATAACTTCAGTATTCAAGCATCACGCGGAGACTGGAGCGTAATGTACTTTAACCGTTATATTGGTGCGATGGATGACCATTATACTGTATATGATGATAATGATGATCCTCATGCAGCTCTTAGAGAATCTAAGTCAGTTTTATACCACAATATATCAGGTACTTATCATATTAATGATGATATGACATTGAGTATGGGTGTTAAAAATCTAACGGATGAAGAACCATCTACTGTTTCTAACGGAAGTGACGGCGGAACAGTGCCAGAAGTATACGACGTTATTGGTCGTCAATACTATGCTGGTTTCTCAATGAAGTTCTAGGCAATAAAGCTTACTTGAGCCCAATAAAAGCCAGCTAACGCTGGCTTTTTTGTATTTCAACTTAGCGACAATCTCAGCTAGCTAACTTAGTGACTAACCTAAACCCTGAGTCGCAGACTTCATTTGGATGAGCTCAATTTTGTAACCATCTGGATCTTCTACAAAGGCAATTTCAGTACTACCACCGGCAACAGGACCTGGCGCACGCGTGATATTAGCGCCGGCCGCAGCAATAGCTTCGCAGCGGGCGTAAATATCATCTTCGCCAATAGCTAAGTGCCCAAAGCCTGTGCCTAAATCATAACTCTCTGTACCCCAGTTGTAAGTCAGTTCAACCACGGCTTGCCCGGTTGATTCATCACCGAAACCGACAAAGGCGAGGGTGTATTGATATTGTTCATTTTCTGATTTTCGCAACAATTTCATACCCATAACTTGGGTATAAAATTCAATACTACGGTCAAGGTTGCCGACACGGATCATGGTATGAAGAAGTTGTGACATAATATTCTCTATAATTGAATGTATGTAAGTAACTGTTCAAGCATAACAAATTTTCATCTGAGATATAAAATTGATTTCAGGTTAAAATTTACGTTTTAGTTCACAGTTTTGTTGTTAAACAATAGGAAAATAATTATTAAAAGCTAAAATTAACTTATATTCATTTGGAGACAAGATAATGACAACAGAACTAAAAATGGCTCTTGGTACCTCAGTAGTAATCGCAGTATGTTTCAGCGCATTTTTTGTATCAATGTTTTAAAACTTGCTGAAAATATTCACAAAAAACCGCTTATAGCGGTTTTTTTGTGCCTTAAATTTGACTTGGTCAAACTAAGTACCTGTTTGCTTCTTTTTATGGGTAAATTTTGCAGCTTTAGCAAATATGTTAGCTAAGCAAGAACACAATGGTGCTGAAAACATATAAGGTATTTTTAGTTTATTAATCAGCACTAAAACAGCCAGCGGTGCTAACAGGGCAAAGATAAAACCGATAACAAGCTGTTCGATAAAAGAGTGTATGCCTAGTTGACTTAGTAGTGCTCTAGCGGCTCCGCCCGCAACAACATGCATTAGATATATTGCCATTGAACAGCGACCTAAATAAGCAAAAAAACTTAGGTTAAATTTTGCCAGATGAATAGATAAAGAAACGATAAAACCAATTGAAATTATAGCCAGTAACAAAGACCGTATACCTCTATCACGATATTCTAATGACAGATAACCGTGAAATATCCATTGCCCTAATATGAAAGCCAAAAATAATCCGACAAGGGCTAATTTGCTATCAAGCCACTGTGTTTTTATATGCAGTGAAAAAATAATTCCTAGCACGAAAAAAGCTGTGTTTTCAGTAATATAATTAATTATTTTATCATCTGAAATCATCGAGCTAGTTAAGTACATTATAATGCTGAAAATGCCAAATACAGCGCTGAAGCGTTGTGGTAATAAACGATATGCTAGCGTCGATAATGCAAAGATTAACAATAAAGCATATAAGAACCAAAAATGTGCTCTAGGGGCCCACAACAGTGAAAGGACGTCAGTAAAAGAGGGACTTCCATTGGTGTAGCTAGGTAAAAGTAATTCTAATGAACCTTGTAACATTGACCACAATAAGTAGGGGTAAAAGATAGTATCAATTTTACTGAAAACTAATTTTTTCGGTCCTCTTTTTTGTAATGATGTAACAAAGAATAACCCTGATAAAAAGAAAAAAAGCGGCATGTGAAAACTATAAACTAGGCTATCAGCAAGTTTGTAAAAAGGAACGGGTAAGTCTATGCCCGAATGATAAATGCCACGGGCTACATGTCCATACACCACTAACATAATGCCTATTGCTTTAGCGTATTCAACCCAAGCTGTGTCTTTCTGTGTCACGAAATGTCCTTTTCTAAATGTTGTGCTTCAAACCACAAATAATTCTTGCTACGCATTGAGTATTTAGATGAATTAGCTGTAAAGGTTATGACGGATAGCTGCAAGTATCATTAGCTTATAATGATAGCAAAATAGATCACAGTATTAACATTTTATTAATGCAAAAGTATTAACTGATTTGGGCGCGGGATTGTATTTACAGGATGGTATTTAACAGTTTAACCATTGCCAATTGGAAGGCAATGGTTCGTAGAGATGCTCTAATAAAAAGTACTAAAAAGATAACATTAGATGATTAATCTTCTGGGTAAACCTTATCTTTGTATTCGCAAAGGTCTTCTATCATACAGCTACCACAGCGAGGCTTGCGGGCGATGCAGGTATAGCGTCCATGTAAAATAAACCAGTGATGTACATCGACTTTAAATTCGGCAGGGGTGACTTTCAGCATTTTTTCTTCTACTTGGTCGACATTTTTACCCATGGCAAATTTAGTGCGATTTGCCATACGAAAAATATGGGTATCAACAGCGATAGTAGGCCAGCCAAATGCAGTGTTGAGTACCACGTTGGCAGTTTTACGGCCAACGCCAGGGAGTGCTTCTAATGCCTCTCGATTTTCAGGTACTTCGCCGCCATGTTGATCAATTAGCATTTTACAGGCTTTAATAACATTTATCGCTTTGTTGTTATAAAGCCCAATGGTTTTAATGTAAGTTTTTAAGCCATCAACGCCAAGATCGTAAATTCCTTGAGCTGTGTTGGCGACAGGGAATAATTTGTCAGTGGCTTTATTGACGCTGACATCGGTTGCTTGTGCCGACAGGGTAACGGCAACCAGCAGTTCAAACGGCGATGAAAAATTTAATTCAGTTTCAGGTTTAGGGTTATTGTCCCGAAGACGGGTTAACATTTCATAACGTTTTTGTTTGTTCATCTATTAGCTAACCTTGGTAATTCTGGCGCGCGCTATGGCTTCGCTTTGTTGTTTTGGTTGTCGGCTTTCGAGTTTTGCATCAATAACATTTTTAAGGGCAATTAACAGTCCCATGGCGATAAACGCCCCCGGCGGTAACATTGCAATTAAAAAATGGCTATCGAGTTGAAATACTTGAATCGTCAGTGCGCTTGCCCAGTCACCTAACAGCAGCTCAGCACCATCAAATAAAGTGCCTTGACCAAGAACTTCACGTACTCCGCCAAGCACCACTAAAATGGCGGTAAACCCAAGTCCCATCATGAGCCCATCAAAAGCAGCGCTGCTAACATTGTTGCGTGATGCAAAGGCTTCTGCTCGGCCAATGATCACACAGTTGGTGACAATCAAGGGCAAGAAAATGCCTAAAGAAAGATATAAGCCATAGGCATAAGCATTTATTAACAGCTGAACACAGGTTACTAGTGCGGCAATGATCATCACAAACACTGGAATACGGATTTCTTTTGGAACAAAGTTGCGCACCAATGATACCAGTACATTAGAACCAACCAGCACTAGCAGTGTGGCAACACCTAAGCCTAAAGCATTAGTTACCGTAGCTGTTACAGCTAATAACGGACATAAGCCTAATAACTGAACCAATCCGGGATTGTTTTTCCATAATCCTTGCCAAGCTATTTCGCGGTAATTAGTCATGATCTCGTCCACATTGGTTTACGGTGCTATAAAGCATTTGCCTGTTGTTTTTAACATAGGTTAGGGCATTATTAATCGCTTTGACATAAGCTCTTGGGGTAATGGTAGCCCCTGTAAATTGGTCGATGTTACCACCATCTTTTTTAACGCCTAATGGTTTATCGTTTGAATTAAAAACTAACCCATCAAAGGCTAAAACCCAGTCAGATTTTCTTAAATCAATTTTGTCACCTAAGCCAGGTGTTTCCTGATGTGCTAAGGTTCTTACGCCTAGTAGGGTGTTGTCGTTATCGACACCGATAATAAGCTTGATATCACCGTTATAACCGTCAGGGGCAATGGCTTCAATGGCCATTGCAACAGGTAAATCGCCCTGTTTAGCAATATAGGCTGATAACGATTGATCGCTGCCCAAATATGCTTCATCAATCACGGCAATACAATCGTCAGTTAATGCATTGTCATGCATTGCTTGAGGTATGATTTGTTGCAGCACGCGTGTAAGTTGCTTGCGTTGCTGGTCAATAATCCTGTCTGCAGTTAAATAGTTCACGCTTGCTACTAAGCCAGTGCAACACAAAGCAAATATTGCAAGTATCAGGCCATTTCGTGTAATAATATTAGACATAATAAATCCTGTTTAATTTCCTGCTCTATGGCCGTATGAGCGCGGACGAATGTAGTAATCAATAAATGGGGCACACATATTGGCAAGTAAAACTGCAAAGGCGACCGCATCAGGGTAACCACCATAGGTTCTAATCACAAAAATAAGCACGCCTATGATAGCGCCAAATAACAATCTGCCCCGGGGACTGGTTGCAGCGGTAACAGGATCGGTCGCAATAAAGAAAGCACATAACATGGTGCCACCAGAAAACAGATGCAGTAATGGGCTAGCATGAGTACTTGGATTTAATAAAAATCCCACACCTGCACAGATAAATATCGCTAATAATATGCCAGTACTGATCTGCCAGCGGATCACCTTGAGCTTTAACATCACAAGGCCACCAAGTAAATACGCAATATTGACCCAAAGCCAGCCAACACCTGCTATGCCGTCAAAAACATTCTTCTGTAAACTTTCGGCGCTAGTTAACCCCATAGATAAATCAGTTTTGAATGTGTCTAACGGTGTCGCCATAGTATGACCGTCGATGCCAAGGCGATATAAATGAATATCCACATTGGATAATTCAAATATTGAATTTAATGCTGCAATAATGCCCACATGATTGCTAGCAAGTTCTGCAGGTGCAACCCATGAGGTCATTTGCACTGGAAACGAAACCAGTAATAGAACATATGCAGCCATGGCAGGATTAAAGATATTATTACCTAGCCCGCCATATAAATGCTTTACGATCACGATAGCAAAAAGACAGCCTATAACCGTCATCCACCAAGGTGTTAAGGGCGGTATGGCAACGGCAATCAATAAAGCTGTAACTAAGGCACTATTATCTGCTAAGGCTGTTTTAATTGATTTATTACGTAACTTCATTATGCAAGCTTCAGCGCTTAAGGCTGTTACTACGGCAATAATGATTTGTACCAAAGTCCCCATACCAAAGAAGTAGGTTTGGGCTAAAATACCCGGAATTAAACAGTAGGCAACACGCAGCATGACTTTATTGGTCTGCAGTGTGGTACTGACATGTGGAGATGAAGCTATTTTAAATGCCATGTTTATTCCTTTTCACTCAGCTTACGCTGATTTTCAAGCTTCTTCGCTTTTGCTTTAGCAACTGCAGCTGCAATTTTCGCTTTTTTGTCGTCAACGGGTTCTGACTGTACTTTTGTCACTTCGCTAACAACTTGCTCGTTAGCAGCTTGTTCGTTAGTAGCTTGAACAGAGGCAGAGACATCATCAGTTGCATTTGTTGCAGCGAGCTTTTTCGCTTTAGCTCGTGCAACGGCAGCCGCAATTTTCGCTTTTTTGTCGTCAATTGGTTTTGACGTTACTTCTGTTACTTCGCTAACAACTTGCTCGTTAGCTACTTGAACAGAGGCAGAGATATCATCAGTTGCACTTGTTGCAGCTGTTGCAGCGAGCTTTTTGGCTTTAGCTCGTGCAACGGCAGCCGCAATTTTCGCTTTTCTGTCGTCAATTGGTTCTGAGGTTACTTCTGTTACTTCGCTAACAACTTGCTCGCTAACAACTTGCTCGTTAGCTACTTGAACAGAGGCAGAGATATCATCAGTTGCACTTGTTGCAGCTGTTGCTGCGAGCTTTTTGGCTTTAGCTCGTGCAACGGCAGCCGCAATTTTCGCTTTTCTGTCGTCAACTGCTTCTGACGTTACTTCTGTTACTTCGCTAACAACTTGCTCGTTAGCGGCTTGAACAGAGGCTGAGACATCATCAGTTGCACTTGTTGCAGCGAGCTTTTTGGCTTTTGCACGTGCAACTGCTGCGGCGATTTGTGATTTTTTGTCTGTAGCTGTGTTGCTAGGTTCACTGCTAGTAGTAACAGTGCTAGTAGTAACAGTGCTAGTAGTTACAGGCGTGTCATTAGCATCAGCTGGAACTGCACTGGCGAGTTTCTTGGCTTTTGCTCGGGCAATAGCGGCTTTAACTGCTGCACTTTTATCTGTAGTGGCACTATTGTTATTGGTTTCTGCAGCGGGTGTTGCCGTCGCTTGCTTTTTGGCTGCAATACGCGCCATTGCTTCTGCAACAGCATCTTTTTTACTGCTATCCATAGCAGCTTTACGTTTTTCTGCTGCGAGTCTTGATTTTTCTTCGCGGGCACGCTTTTCATCTTCAAGGCGTTGCAAGCGGGCTTCAAAACGTATTTTAGCCTGTTCAGCTTGGAATTTTTCTTCCGCTTCATTTTTAAGCGCTGATTTGGCAATGCGATAATACTCAACAAGTGGAATATCACTGGGGCAAACATAACTGCAACAGCCGCATTCAATGCAATCTTTTAAATTAAAGCTAGCGGCCTTATCGTACTCCTGGGCTTTTGCATGCCAGAATAATTGTTGCGGTAACAACAGAGCTGGGCAGACAACAGCACATTCTCCGCAGCGGATACAGGCTTTTTCATCGACATCAGGGGCGATTTCATCACTGCTTGGTACCAATATGCAGTTTGTTCCTTTTAATACTGGAACATCAGTATTGGGCAGTGCATAACCCATCATAGGACCACCGATGATGACTTTAGCACTTATGTTATTAGTGTCTTTGACTGGCGTTTGTGTTTGCTTGAGTGCATGGGTGATCGGTGTACCGATAGGTAACCAATAGTTGCCTGGTTGTGATACTTGATTACCCGTGATGGTCACTAATCTCTCAATCAGAGGTTTACCATTTAACACAGCATCTTGAATCGCAAAGGCGGTGCCGACATTGTGCACCACAATACCTTGCTGGGCCGGAATGCTACCTGTGTGTATTTCTTTACCGGTCACAATTTGAATCAACTGCTTTTCGCCACCGGAGGGGTACTTAGTTGGAATGATGGTGATACGAGTCATTTTTGCTAAGGATTCAAAGCCTGCTAACGCCGTCTTCATCGCTGCAGCAGCTTGTGATTTGTTATCTTCGATAGCGATAATTATCCGTTGAGGTTTCAACAAATAATCGATGACTTCGATGCCTTTGATGATGTCAGTTGCGTATTCACGCATTAACACATCATCAGAGGTGATATAAGGTTCACACTCAACACCGTTAATGATCACAAGATCAATTTCACTGGCTGGATTAAGTTTTATATGACTTGGAAACGTTGCGCCGCCCATACCCGCGATGCCAGCTTGCTTAATTTTCTCAATAACTTGTTGGTTACTCAGTTCTGTCAATGTCGCAGGCAAAAATACCGCAGCAGTATCTTGACCATCAGCGGCAATGGTGCAAGTTAAACAAGGTAAACCAGAGGCATGATTACTTGCATGCTGTTCAATACTGATAATTTGACCAGATGTAGGCGCATGTACAGGAAGGTACATAAAGCCTTCACCATCAGTGAGCATTTGCCCTTTGAGTACCTGCTCGCCGACTTTTACTGTTAAACGAGCGCAATCACCGACTTGAGGCAGCGGTACTCTATATTGAGCTGCTAAGGGGAGTTGGCGTACAGCTTGAGTATTAGACAGAGTCTTAAGTTGTGGAGGGTGTATTCCACCTGGAGAATGCCATAAAGTCCCTTTATCAATTTGTTCTAATAAAGTTAGCACTGAGATTCCTCGTTTACATCGTTTACTTTAGCTGCTTTTGAGCTTTTAACATGATCAATATCAATAAGCGTGACTGGGATAGAAGATAATTTCCAATCCCAGTTCTTTAGGTTTTGTTCAACTGGGATCATATCAATACAGTCAACTGGACAAGGCTCTACACACAAATCACAGCCGGTACAATCTTTAGTAATAACCGTATGCATCAGTTTACCCGCGCCTAAAATGGCATCTACTGGGCAGGCTTGAATACATTTAGTACAACCAATACATTCATCTTCTCTGATGTAGGCGACTTTTTTAACCGTTTCCTGAGCTACTTCGTTTAATGGCTCTGGATCAACTCCCATTAATGACGCAAGTTTCTCCATAGTCGCAGTGCCACCAGGCGGGCACTTATTGATGTTATCACCATTGGCAATAGCTTCAGCATATGGTCGGCAGCCTGGATACCCACATTGACCGCATTGGGTTTGCGGCAACAGGGCTTCTACTTGATCGACAATAGGGTTTCCTTCGACTTTAAATTTAATTGAAGCGTAACCAAGAATTAAGCCAAATATTAAGGCTAAGATGGTTAGCACAATGACAGCGATTGCAATACTAGACATGATTATTTAACTAGCCCCGCAAATCCCATAAAGGCAAGCGACATTATGCCTGCGGTAATCATGGCAATAGCACCACCTTTAAAAGGTAAAGGCACGTCAGCCGCCGCCAAGCGTTCGCGCATGGCTGAAAACAATACTAGTACTAAAGAAAATCCAACCGCTGCACCAAAACCATATACTGCAGATTGAATAAAGTTATGATCTTCATTGACGTTAAGTAGGGCGACACCGAGTACTGCGCAGTTGGTAGTGATGAGCGGGAGATAAATCCCTAATGCTCTATGTAAAGAGGCACTGGTTTTTTGTACTAACATTTCAGTAAATTGCACCACAACAGCAATGACCAAAATAAAGCTCATGGTTTTTAGATAGGTGATACCAAAAGGCTCAAGTAAAAATTCGTTGGTTAAGTAGCTAAGTATAGATGCTAATGTGAGTACAAAAGTTGTTGCCATGGACATACCGATGGCAGAAGCTAACTTGCTAGATACCCCCATAAAAGGGCATAGTCCAAGGAATTTTACTAATACAAAATTATTAACTAGCACTGTGCCAATTAACAGTAAGAGATAGTCTGTCATTACTACACTTTTCTATATGAGAGTTCTTTAAGAGATTAGCAGTATTATCTAAGGTTTAGGCTGGTTTAACAACGGATAAAAAAAAGGGTTATGTAAATAATAACCCTTTTTTTGAATAAAGGTCTTACATTGGTTATTTATTTATCTGTTTTCGCGATAATTTCTGGTCTGGCAATGTAATAACCTTGTAAGCCATCAACGAGTAATTTTTCAAGTGTTAGTTTCTCTTCTTGCTTTTCTACGCCTGTAGCGACCACTTTTATGCCAATTCTTTTGGAGATATCAACAATCATTCTTATGAAGAATCTATTGTTGTTGTTTTGATCAATCTTATCGCTATAACTGCTGTCAAGCTTGATAAAATCGGGTTTTACTTCCCTAAAGAATTTGAAAGATGAAAAACCTAATCCAAATTGTTGAATGGCAACCTTAACGCCAACTTTGTGCATCTCATTAACGAAGCGTTGGCTTGCATTTAAGTTCTTCTGCATACCTGATTCATTGACTTCAAAGATTAATCTTGCAGCAACACTGCGGTGGCTAGATAAAATATCTGTTAACCAAGACACAAAGACTTCATGGGTAGCAGATGAGGCACTAATATTGACGCCAAAATTACCCTTAAGGCTTGGATTGGTGCTGAGTAATTGTATGCAATGAACGATGAGCATTTTATCCAAATCGATATTTAATCGATGACGTTCAGCCATTGCGACCACACTGGCTGTGGGTAAATTGGAGCCTTCATTATTAAAGAAACGGGCAAATAACTCACGATAAACATCGACTTGATTATTACAAGGTAAGATTGGTTGTTGAAAAAACTTAACCCCTTTGCGGTTAATGAGGTCATTGATGGTTACTTTCCAGTGGTTATCGCCTAATTGTTCGTTACCATTGAATTTTTCAAGAATATGGTATCTGTTAAGGCCAGATGTTTGCGCGATGCTGACTGCGGTATCCGCGAACACCAATAGCGCGTGAGGGTCAAACTGGTTTTCAAAAGGGACTAAACCGGCATTGGCAATATTATCGGGTTCAATGGTTTGGGCATATTCATCAAAGCTTCTTTTTAGGTTATCTAAAAATCGCTCAGACTCTTTTGTCGTAATACCATGAATAAATAATGCAAAATCACTGCTTGATACCCGGTAAAATTCATTGACTCCCATCTTAGAGCCAGCTGTTCTGATGCAAGTCGCAATTTTATTTAAATAATCATCGCCAGCTTCACGTCCTTGCAACTGGTTTATACTGGCAAGTTCAGCAGCTTTAACAATACAAAGCACGCCAAATTGCTGCTTATCTGATTTCGAAATAGATTTTATTTGATCGTCAAAGCGTCTTCGGGTTGAAAAGCCGGTGACAGCATCCTGATAAGCGGCTTTGGTAAGGGTATCATTTTTGTTATGAAAACTGTCGATGCTGGCTTTTAATTCGCCTCGGCTCTTTTCAAGAGCAATACCTATGGGTTTAAGCGAGCCTTTTAATCTTGAGGTTTCTACAGCTTGAAATGACAGACTAGAAATATTACTGATGTAATCAGATGCATACTTTATCCCTCTGCGGTGCACATGCATTAACAGCGCAAAACTCAGCATAATAACTAAATACGCTAAAATGGTCAGACTCGCTGCTTTTTCAAGGTTAACAAAGCTTGTGGTGATAACTGAACTCGTGTTTAACCGGACTTGCAGGCGAGCGTCAGCAAACGTATTAATATGACCTAATTCGATAGAAAAAATTTTATCTTCAAAGTCGGCGTCAGTTTTAGCTAACGTTCCATAGGTAAAGTTATTATCACTGTCAGTACTGTGGATGTATTGGAAAAATTGGAAGCTAAAATTTTCGCTTAATTGCTGAAAGAGTGCCTGTCCATCACTATTCCATTCTGTAATTGAATTGATTTGGTGCTTGTAATTTTCAATTGCAATTTGGCCTTGGCGTTGCATTTCTTTATTTTCAAGGTCATAAATACGAAATAATAACAGACCAAAAATAACAAAAAGTACTAACTGGAAAGATTTTGATAAGCCCATGAATGATCCGTTTCCTGTCTTAAATGCTTGAGTTTAATGAGAATAATGTACTCAAGGTATTATAAACTTAAAAAAGAAATATAACTGTATTAAATTGTAATAGAAAAAGACATAAAAGGAGAGGGTTTTAAACTAAAAACGTGAGATATAACATGATGATATGCTAGAGGTAAATCTTGGCTCCCCGGACTGGACTCGAACCAGTGACATACGGATTAACAGTCCGCCGTTCTACCAACTGAACTACAGGGGA
>NZ_JAUOSH010000032.1:0-53473 GCF_030548765.1 Shewanella sp. 3_MG-2023
GCTGGTTGTGCGCTTAATACACCATTTCTTAATTTCAAATAAAAGCATTTTCCACTTGATAGATATCAAGCTTTTTTTGCTGTGTTGAATTTAGTTTATGAGTTAATTTTGGTGATTAATGATGAAATATTCAGTCCTTTGGCAAGAATCATCCCATTAGTAAATGATTGTTGGTGTTAGCAACTCAAAATGAAAGGCGTTATGTTATAACTTCAAAATAATGGGTGGCTATGTATTTGTTATGTATTTGTTTTGTGTTAGCAACTCAAAATGAAAAGCGTTATGTTAAAACTTAAAAATAATGGGTGGCTATATATTTCGTAAATGAATGTTGGTGTTGGCAACTCAAAATGAAAGGCGTTATGTTATAACTTCAAAATAATGGGTGGCATGCTTTATTCTTGCAAAATTAGTTGTGACTCCATTTATGCTGGCCCCACTTGTTTGTAATTAAATACCCTTCGCCGCACATTGTAATTTTTTTGTTAAATGGCTAGTATTGCCACCTGATAATTTGTCATCATGACGAATGGATGAACTTGAAGTAAAAGGATTTTATTATGTTAATCAGAACTGTCTGTATTTTTGTCACATTTTTACTTGTGGCATGCGGAGGGGGTGGGGACTCTGAGAGTTCTCCTGCGACTCCAACCATTCCGACTATTACTAACCATATACAAGGCAGATGGTTACTAAAAATTCCAGATACTGAATGTATTGAAACATTTATTTTCAATGATGACCTTTCGTCGAAAATAATATCTAGTCAACAAGTCACAACCGCTATTTATCAATTTCAATCTCAAGTTAACTCTGGGACAAAACACCCTTTAACAATTAATTTTACCCATTCAAACTTATTGCCAGATTGCGAGGGCAATACCCAAGATCTTGCAGGAAATAGCCTTTCCGTCTTTGTAGACTTTAATGATGAGTTCGAAATGGAGTGGTATGAAGATGCTGAACATAGTGCTCCGTTAGTTACATTTATTAAAGAGCCTGAAATTACACTTTCTCAGCTTCCTGAAATAGTAAGCTATGGTGAAGTTATGAGGGTTAAAGTCGAAACGACTCCCGATTTAGGTGTACTACCCGAGCTGCTTTACGGCCCCAATGGCATGACAATTTCTGCTGACGGCACTCTCAACTGGGAGGCTCATTCAATTGCCTTTTCAGCAGAACAAGAAATCAAGTTTTCACTTACAATTCCTAATTACGGAGTGACTAAGCAATTCTCAATAAAACAAAAGTCTGACGCCGCATTAAATGTCTACTCAGAATTATCAACTTCTGGCAAAGAAAGGGATATTTCAATAGCTAATTTTTTGTCTTTAAATAAAAAACAAATCTTGATACTTAAGAATAATAAACAAATTGCACTATTGGACAAAAATGGTGAAGAGTATACACAACAGTGGTCTTATCCTTATCATCTAGATGCCTTAAAGCTCAGTCACTATGATTTTGAAGGTGATCGGCTTAATCATATAGTGGTAATGAATAGTGACCAAATTTTATCTATCGACCCAAATACAAACAAAAAAAGTGTCATTGTCGAAATAGAAAAATTTGAAGAGTCTCATATCCTAAGAGACAAGAAATTTGTCGACTTTTCAATTGCAGATTTAAATGATGATGGTCATGCCGAAATAGTTTTAATCATAGCTTGCAAAGATTGTGGCAACACACCTAATCACGACTTATGGGTGTGGGATACAGGATCAAACTCGATAAGCTCACTTTATGATCTGAATTCTCAGCCATCCGAGGTACAAATCGGTAGTATTATCGACAAGAATTTAAAGCATATTTTGTTAGATGATGGCTTAGTATTTGATAATGAACTCAAAAAATTAAATTGGTTACATGCTGACTCTGAAAATACATTATTCACTTTAGCTGATATTGATGGCAATGAAATAGAAGAAATTATTTCATACAACAAGCAAGAGCAATCCATTGAAATGCTAAAATATGGAGAAAGCTCACCTATTACTCATTTAGCCATAGAAGAAGATATCTGCAGTCTGCATGTAACACCTCTAAAAAGCATTGTTACTGGACCATGTTCAAGTTACGGCGGGAATATGAACTCCTATTCAAGTGAGAAATTAGAGCTTCAATGGAGTGAGTTATCGAACCACACAAACAATATTATTTCAGCAGTTACTGAAAACTCAGGTGAAGTTGAGCTCTTGAGATCAGGTAATAGTTCAATTAGCTCATTTAAATTAACTCCATACCCAGAAGTTGTATGGGGCTTAAATTATTCTACTGCTAGTACAAACTACCATACCGCAGGGAATATCGTAGAAGGTGGAAGCTTTAAAGCACTGTTTTATTCTCCTCAACACAATTGGAACCTATACAGTGTTTCTGAAAATGGTCAAAAAGAAAAAAATAACCTTTACAAGTTAGAGAACGGAATAAATGGTTCCATCCATGCAATTGACATTTTTGATGCCAATTTAGACGGTGTTAATGAAGTGATAATTAATACTAAATATGAAGAAGGTTTTACTCTGTTTGCACAAGAGCTAGCATCCGAAGTTTTACTCTGGGAGAAGTCGTTTAGCCAAAACTCTGAAAGATATGTAAGCTCAGTAGAAATGGAACATGCTGATATTAACAACGATGGTTATAATGATTTAATTGTTGTTAACAGTGAACAACTCTATGTAGAAGACTTAGTAAATCAAACTGTACTCTGGGATTATAAACCTACAGAAGTGTCCACCATTTTAGATGCTGACTTTTCTAGAAATAAAGAAGGAACCTTGATTGCAGTTGTGGCAATAGAAAAACGTGATTCGAACTACCACCTCTTCAATTCAACAGAACAATTCAAGTTTATAGATGGAGCATTCGTACCGGCAAGTACAGCATCACTTTTATGTAGTAAAATAGTGCTGATTAATCAAGCGACTAATATAGCTTGTTTATCTTCCCATGGCTCACCATATGGTAATAGTACCGAACTGTTAATACTTGATAACTCGCTAACTCAAATCAATTCCTTTTTCATAGATGGTGAGGTGACTAATATCTTACAACCTCAGGATTCAGATAATTTACTAATAAGTAGTTGTGATAGCGGAGAAACAGGTTTAAGTAATAACCCCAATTGTACGTTATCAATGCGCTCTGTTAATTCAGGAGATATCATTTGGCAAACACCAAGGTTGTTAGGTGCAATAACAACAAATTCAATTGAATACATGCCTTCTAAAGATGGCTCAAAACCGCGCCTTAGCTTCGCGACAAAAAATGCTATGTATATGGTTGAGCTATAGTCTCTATAATTTACAAACCCGAAAGCTCACTCATCTTTTAAGTAAAGCGAACCATCAAGGCTCGCTAACTTGTCTGATGAACAACTGGGAAAGTAATTTTTGTTTTCAGCCCCTAAACCACCTACTTCAGTAGGTGGTTATAATCTAAGTTAACTTTCCCCTTCATTTTCACAATTCTAAATTCATATCGATATTTGTTTTACTGATAGAATCAATAATAACATTGCCGCCCACTCCAAGAGTCAATACTAGGGTTAGGTTTCCATTTTTATAAATAACATGGCCCCAATTGTTCCTGGATCAGCTTATAGATCCAGGTTATTTTTGTGGTGACCCTGAGCGGGAGTTGTTAAGTGGTTACTGTATATAAAACTAAATGCAATGGTTATTTACAAGCAAAAATAACTAAGACACCCATAATTAATTTTCAATTATCAGCTTTGGGACATAGGCAAGTTACCATCGTTGTATTGGTTAGGTTATGGGAAACACATAGCTTCAATGTAACTTATTGCCTGCCGCAGGCCAATGTGCAGATACAACTGCGAGATGCTGCATTCTTTATATAAGTCAAAAGGTCCTTGTAAGCTCTGCCAAAACGTCCCTGTTTTGGAAGCTCGCTGCTGCATCTACACCGGAATTTTCATATCTTCGATTTAACTTTATATATTGCGTTTAGTAACAGCGAAAAAAGTTGAATATCTATTTGTCTCTGGCTCAACTTTAATTGAGGCATCGAGAAAAGGCCGTGAGCTTGGCATGGATGCCAAGCTAGCTTTCGTTGGGCCAGGGAAGGCCCATCGGAAGCGTTAGGTTTTTTCGACAATGACCGAAGCCATCTACAAACGAAGTCAAAAGCTGGATTAATCCCCATCGAAAATCATGCGTTTTTCAGCATTTTTCGTCTGGGGCGCTGAGGGATTGTTAAGGGGGACAAGCGCTTTTCCCCTTGGCTCTGGTGTGGGCGAAGCACCACGACTTTGATCTAATCATTAATCTAAACGAAGTTTAGAAATAAACAGACCCATCTTAACCTTCCTAAATTAGCGCTTAAGCAACCGTTGATGAAACACCATTTGTGTCACCGATAAATGTTGGTATTGAAGCGTAATAAAATGTTCACTAAAAGCCTGAAAGTTATCAGCCAATCCCCAGTAGATTTACTTCTTTATTTAATAAGCGTTAGTCCACATTTTGGCATTAATGTCAAAATGCTACCGTTGTCACTTTAAATACAATTATGGAACCGAGATTTAACTTATTGGTTACAGCTTGGTTGTTTTTTCCAAACCCTATTGCAATCCTCGTTTTGGAATTCATTCCAGTTCTATGATCACATCATTGATTACACATAGTTTCTCTGTGAGGCACCTTCTTTAAAGCTTAATTATTAGAGAAGGTTTTTTTAACAATAAAAATAATGGTGATGTGATGAAAAAACGTTTATTTCGAAACAATAAAAACTCGGCAAATAGTCAATTTAATCATACCAAAATAGGATTGAATTTAATTGGCGTATTGATTGGGAGTGCGCTTTCTGTGACTGGTGCAAACGCGGCAGTTATTGAAAATACCGATGTACAATTTGGTGGTTATATTAAAGTCGACACCATGTTCAGTGATTATAGCCATGGTGCACCAGATTCAGGGTCTATTTCTAGGCAGTTTTATGTACCTGGGACAATATATGGCGTAGAGGGTAACGGAAATCAGGTGGTCGATTTTCAGGCGAGAGAAACACGATTTAACTTTAAAACGATTACTGATATTGATGACCATAAGTTAACCGGCTTTATCGAACTGGATTTTATGACTCATGCTGACGGTAACGAACGAGTGTCCAACAGTTATTCGCCACGTATTCGTCATGCATTTGTGAGTTTTGATAATTGGACTGTTGGTCAATCATGGACCACTTTTCAAAATCCAGCCGCTTTACCTGAGAACCTCGATTTTGTTGGCGCTGCAGAAGGCACCCCATTTGTACGCCAAACTCAAATACGCTATACCAATGGCGGCTTTCAATTATCTGTAGAAAACCCTGAAACCACCTTAAATGGTTACCAAAGCCCTAGCCGAATTCTGAGCGGTAGTGGCATGGTACCTGATGTTGTTGCACGCTATAACTTCAAAACAGAGGCTGGTGCTAAATTGTCTGTTGCTGGTATTGCAAGGCAACTCAATATTGAAACTCGCATTAGCGATACTCAATTTGATGCAACGGCTTTGGGTTACGGCGTTAGTTTTAGCGGTATTTTACCCGTAGGTGCAGATGATATTAAATTTACTGCGACTTATGGTAAAGGTCTTGGCCGATATATGGCGCTCAATTATGTCAATGCGGGAGTTATCGATGCCGATGGCGATATTGAGGCGATTACCTCTTATGGTGGTTTTATTGCTTATCGCCATTGGTGGAATGACCAATGGCGTACCAGTGTGACAGCGTCAGCGTTTAGCGCGGATAATGTTGTCAGCTTGATGGGCGAAAATGTTAATAAAGACTCATATTCTGGCTATGTGAATTTACTTTATTCACCAGTGAAACCATTAACTGTGGGTGTTGAATATATGTACGCTAAAAACAGTAAAGAAAACGGTATTGAAGGCGAACTTAATCGGGTGATGTTTTCTGCTAAATACGTGCTTTAGTTTACTTATAATTAGTGAGAATAGAGATATAGCGAGAACAGAGACATAGCATGAGCCTGACAGCAGTCAGGCTCGATTTTAAGTACGTTTACAGGCCGATAGTAAGTGCTAGCCTTGTTATATACTATGTTAAAAATAATCAAATGGCCTTTGATTACCACATTAATTCATTAAATTCCTTTTCAGCTTACTAAAATAGCGTTTAAACAACCTTTGGTGCAAAACAACTTGTTTAGCGCTCAAAGGTTGATATTGCAAGGCTATAAAGTGTTCAGTCATTTTGTCAAAATTAGCCACCAGTTGTGGTTGCTGCTCACTAAATGCTTGATGAATAAACTGGGCATAAGCTTGTGGTGGCATCGCATCACGTTGAAATCCTTTATTCGCAAGCTTTGCGCAAATAAGGTTATAGCGTTTGATGCAAGGATCTTGTTTGGGCTGCAGTTTAAACACGCCAGCAAAATAGGCAATGATAAGGGCAATGATGATAAAGCAGATGATCATCATAATAGCCACTTTACTGCTGCTGACATTGCCAAGGAGTTTGGCTAATACTTGTTGCTGGCGTTGCTCATCAAAACCCAGTACCCACACACTCCAGTAAAAATCGATGCTCGCCAGTTGCAGGCGAATATTGTTTAACCACGGAATATTTTTGACCTGTAAACTGGTAAATAGGCTGTCTTGTAAGTAACTGTCTTGGCCTGTAAACGTGGCATCAAAGCCGTCTAATACTCGCTCTGGGGCAATCATGGCGGTGGGGTCAAACCTTACCCAGCCTTGGCCTTCAAGCCAAACTTCAGTCCATGCATGGGCCATGTATTGATAGATGCTGTAATAACCGGC
The DNA here is from genome assembly GCF_030548765.1 of Shewanella sp. 3_MG-2023. Classification (NCBI taxonomy): domain Bacteria; kingdom Pseudomonadati; phylum Pseudomonadota; class Gammaproteobacteria; order Alteromonadales; family Shewanellaceae; genus Shewanella; species Shewanella sp. 3_MG-2023. The sequence goes on from NZ_JAUOSH010000032.1 coordinate 6,792, forward strand.
TTTGGGGTTATATTCGCCGCCTTGGTAACCGGTGACCATTCTGGCAGGTATGCCACTTGAACGGGCGAGAAATACTAGCGCTGAAGCGTAGTGGGAGCAAAAGCCTGCTTGGTTAGTAAATAAAAAGTCATCTACTTGCTGTTGGCCAAGCTTTGGCGGGCTTAAGGTGTAGTAAAAAGCCTGCTCAGCAAAGTAACCCATCATGGCATTGATGCGGGCTGCTGGCTGTGGGTAATCCTTAGCAAATTGGGCTGCCAACTGGCGAGTTTGTGGATTGCTATTATTAGGAATGGCCAAATTTATCTTGCTGATGTCTGGCGCGAGTTTGGCATCAAGAGCGCTACTTGGATAAGAGCTCACTTGGTAACTTAAGCGTTGATCAATGTTGCGCAGTGAGAATAGCCTAAAGTCGGATAACTCGACAATGTGCTCAGATTGACTAAAAGCCTGATCTAAACCAAACAACCATTTTTGATAGGTCGGCTCGGTGATCACTTGATAAATTAATGGCGCAGTAAGACCTGCAGCATTGGGCTTAGCGCGCTTAGGTTTATTGCCATAGGCGCTACGTTGTTCATTTTTACGATAAGGCGACTGACTCCAGCGTTGACCATCGTAGTTTTCCATGACCAGTGTGCGCCAGTACAGTTGCTCATTGCTAATGAGTTGCTGCTTATCGGTGTTATTGAGTTCATTTTCAAAACCGACTCTAAATGCCAAATTCGGCGAGCGGGTTAACTTACTGATATCCCCTAATGCAATTTCATCTGACAGGCCGGTAGTAGCATTTTTCATGCTGGGGGCTAACCACAATGGTGGCAGCCTTGGAAACACCACAAAAAGCAGTATGGCTAAGGGTAGGCTTTGGGCAAATAATTTCACCCCGAAGCGAAAGTTTACCTTGCGACTTGAATGCTGATAAATGCTGATCAGCACACAGGTATTAATGATGGCGACAAAGCTCAGTTGTAGAGTGTCGAGTATGGATTGGCGATCTAATAACGCAAAGCCTATTAAGAAAAAGCCCACCAAGACCACGACTTTAACATCGCGCACTTGGCGCATTTCGATGTATTTAAGGGCATAGCCTAGCAGGAGCAAATTGACTAATGCGTTAAGTAAACCAATTTCCTGTGACACTAAAGCCAAGGTGACAGCGGCGCCAATGGCTAGCCCTGTGACTAATACTTTAGGAGGCGCCGCTACCTTGCCAAGGTAAATTCCCACACGCCACACAAAGCAAATGGCGCAAATGCCGATGCTCCATAAGGTGGCATGCTGGTATAACGGTGATAGCACCAATACATTGGTAATTAATAACCAAAAGAGGGTATTACGACCAATGTTCTCATTAAATGGATCATTTAACTGATGTTTTAACGCCTCTGAGCCTTGGGTCATTTTCTGTTCCCCACTGGGTGTTTATCAGTAAATGCTGACGTTGACTCAGGTGTAACTCTTGGTTCTGTTGTAATTGCTGGCTTAGCTACTGAACCATAAAGCGCAATCATTTGCTGACATTGTTTTCTGTGTGACTCGCCACTGTCTTGTTCGATAATTTGTTGGTTTAATGCCAAGCCAAAAACTTGCTGCGATTGAGATAAGGCGTTGACTTGCCACGCCAGCTTACTGAGTTTTTGTTCAAGACTATCACCGAGGGTGTCGTCTAAACTTAGCCACACCGGTTTGCCTTCAGGTTGGGCAAATTCTTTTGTTAGCATTCCGCGCCCTTGTGCCCATTGCTTCCACGCCACTTGTTTAAGTGACTCACCTTCAACGAAGGTTTTAAGGCCTTTATAGTCATCAACCCCTGGTTGTAATTTACCGTGTTCAAATTCGGTTTGATTGTCATTATCTAAACTGGTTAACGATACATGGGTGGCCAGCGGCGCGGCATAAATAATATGCTGGATATTTAAATCCACATAGGACCAAGTGTTAAATAACCCCAGTGGGAAACTGGATGAGACGCGAATTCTACCGGGGTTAACTAGGCCTCTGGATTGCGCGGTACAGCTGACGCTGGTATCGACGCCTTCAGCGACATCGGTAATGCGGCTATGGCGCTCATTAGGTAGATTCAAGCAAATTTGCTGGTGGCTGGTTTGGCTGTTGTCTTTGTTGATTTTACTGGATAATACAATCGGAAAGGCCAAGTTTTGGTTGGCATAAGTCTCAGGCGGGGTTAATGCTGTTAAGGTTAAACCTGCAAGATTTTTATAGCTGTAAATAATGCAACTATGGAACACACTGGCCAGCAATAAACTTAAGCCGATCACCAAATTGTTTTGATAGTTGGTGCCAAATAAATACAGCACCACTATCAGCACAAACCAAGCGACGCCAAAGCCACTGGGTAAAATAAAAATACTTTTATGGCTTAAGGTAATTTGTTTGTTCGCCGGTATTCGCTTATCTAGCCACTTTGACCAGCGCTGCTTAATCGCGGCGGGGATCAAGCGTGAATACCATTTTTTTGCTGCCTTGGAATTATTCATCTGCAATTAATTTCTGCTTAGCTTATTGGGTTAACGCGTGCGAGAATTTGATCTGACAGCGCTTGCCCCTGCAGTTGGCTATTGGTTCTTATGCGGTGCTCTGCTACGCAATGAAATACGGCCTGAATATCTTCTGGTACCACATAATTACGATGATTTAATAGCGCCCAGGCTTTAGCTGCGTCTAGCAGTGCAATACTGGCCCGAGGCGATAGCCCATTGCCATCGATTTGCTGACGAGAGTATTGGGCAAGATTGATCAAATACTTAAGCACAGCATCAGAGGCACTGACTTTTTGTACTTGTTGTTGCAAGCTCATTAGCTCGGTTGGGCTTAAGCATTGTGTGAGCGGCGGGGCATCGCTGCGCTGATGTAGTCCTTTTAGCATGGCTAACTCAGCATGTTCATCTGGGTAGCCAATAGAAATGCGCATCATAAAGCGGTCAAGTTGCGATTCAGGCAGCGGGAACGTCCCTGATTGCTCAATGGGGTTTTGGGTAGCGATAACAAAAAAAGGCTGTGGCAATGTGTGTGTTTCACCATCAATGGTGATTTGTCTTTCTGCCATGGCTTCAAGTAAGGCACTTTGGGTTTTAGGGCTGGCGCGGTTGATTTCATCGGCTAATAACATTTGATTAAAAATCGGCCCTGGGTGAAATTCAAACACTTGATTTTGTTGCTGGTAAATGGATACCCCTAGAATATCAGCGGGTAACATGTCACTGGTAAATTGAATACGTTGATAGCTCATGCCCAGTGAGGTGGCTAAGGCCTGAGAAAGACTGGTTTTACCCATGCCAGGTAAATCTTCAATCAGTAAATGACCTTTAGCGAGAATGCAGGCTAGCGCCAGTTTGATTTGCTCAGGCTTACCTAATAATACCGTTTCTAATTGGCTTAACAGCGATTGTAGTTTTGTTGCTGACACTAAACACTCCGTTAGTTAACAAAAAGGGCCTAATTAAGCTATTTTGCTAACAAGTACATCGAATGGCTTACGTTAACCTGCCAAAGATAATAAAGGAAGATATTCAGTGATAAAAAATGATAGCTAAACTCTGTGATGAGTTTAACTATCGTGGTAGTGAGTTATCGGTTTCGAACACTACTCACGACAGCCTTAGTAAGTCTTAAGCGGCGTTAAAGTGGCTAAGCTATTAAGCTAAGGCTAATGGCTATTGGTTAATGACAAAGTGACCAATAAACACATTGCCGCCGTCAAATCTATCAGTAAGCAAACTTGCGTTCGGCTTCGCTGAACATAGGGGCATCGCGACCCTCTTGTTGCTGATAGATCATTCTATAGCTCAGTACGGCTTGCACATATTCCCGGGTTTCCTTAAAGGGAATGGTTTCGATAAAGCTCATGACATCCAGTTTTCCGTCAGACTCTTTTAACCAACGGGTGACCCTGTGGGGGCCGGCATTATAGGCTGCTGTGGCGAGCACGCGATTTTGATCAAACTGTTTGAGCAATTGGCCGTAATAAGCGCTACCAAGTTGAACATTATAATTTACCTTATATAGGTCATTTTTATTGTTAAATTTGAGCTTATTTTTTCGGGCGGTTTCTTTTGCTGTTGCGGGCATGAGTTGCATTAATCCGCGCGCACCCACACCCGAGGTGGCATAAGGGTAAAACGCACTTTCGCGGCGGGAGATTGCGCGTATTTCATCTATCTCAACCTGATATTTTTTACTGGCTTGTTCAAATTCGTTTTGGGCGGCGTTAGGAAAGCGCAATTGCAAACTATTCCATTGTCTGGCTTGTATGCTGGCTTCGACGCTATAATCAAACCAGCCATTTTTAAGGGCGAGTAGGCCATATTCAGCCTTCATCGCGGTATCATGGCGGCGCAGCAAATGAACCCATTCACTGCGAGCATCGCGGGTTTTATCGATGGCAATCAATTCGATAATTCTGGCAAGCCCTGGGTCATCATGAAGTTTTTTGGCAAGCAGTGGCGATGACTGTAACTTGTCATTATTTAACGCCAGCGGGGCCTTTATGGATTGGGCGGCGTAAAAACCATAAAAATTACGTGCTTGGCTAAGTTGCTTCGTTATCTTGTCTGCTTGGGTTTTATCTGTGGTTTTATTTATGCGTGCGCTCCAATACTGCCAGCGAGAGTCATCAATGACATCATCACTGAGTAAGGTTAGATAGTGTTTGATTGCTTTTGTATCTTGCGCTGCGATTGCCCAGCGCAAACGAATTTGAAATAAGTCATCAGAGTCTAAAATCGGTAAGCTTGCATCAATGTGTTCCAGTAAATCAGCTTCTTTTCTGATTAATGCTCGGCGGACAATATAACGATTAAGTTGTTGGCCTTTGATGGCATTAAAACGGTTAGCTTTATCATATTTCTTATATAATTTTACCGCTTGTTTTAAGTCTTTTCTGGCAAGTTTTCTGAGCCCAACATTAACAATATCCGCCACAATGGGCGTTTTAGAAGAAAACTTTTTGGTATTACGTAGGCTGTTGGGATCGCGATAAACTGAAATTAGTAAATCGGCCTCAGCTTTATTTTTGGTGATTTTTCTGGATAGGTATTGGGTTAAGCCATATTGGTTTTCATTAAAACTAAGTAACATTCTTGACCAAATTAATGCTTGGGTTCTTTTACCGGCCTTGGTCCATTGACTAAATAACACATCACAAGCCTTGGGGCGTGAGCGACCATAAAGCCACAGTTTTTCAGCGCCGTCATAAGCGATGTTGTTATTGCCTTGAGATAATTGAGCGCGGTAATAGTAACACTGCAAGGTGACATCATTAGGGGCGTTAGGTGAGATGGCTAAAAAGTTTTGCCACTGCTTTTTTTCGCCAGCATTTTTCAAATAGCGATAACGTAAGCCGTTATAAAGCGGAGTGGTATTAAACTGCTCGATGGCTTTATGGGCCTGAGTTCCACTCATTTTTATAATGTCGGCTACTTGCTCATGGTAATCAAGGTAGACAGTTAATGGGTAATCACCCAACTGCTTACGTAGCTTTTGGTATTGGTTGAGCTGTTGTTTATCTAGCGCTTTGCGGGCATCAAGATACAATTGTTGCTGGGGGCTTAAACTTGATTCTTCAGCATGGGCGAGATTAACGCTAGCTGACAGCCACAATAACCCTTGAAAAAATACAAAACTAACCAATATGTTGCGCATAATAATGAGAATCTCCGCCTCAGTACGACATCTTTTGCGAACCAAACTGTTTGAATCTAATTAATAAATAGTATCTATTAAGCTGCATTATCAATATTAGCAAAGTGTCTATTTTTGCTTAAGGTGTTGCCACCTCAAGCCAAAGAATAGTGCAATTAGCTATAATTGCTCATAAAAATTGCTCATAAAAACTGAATTAAAACCGCTTATGACTCTTTAGAGTCATCTAAGGCTTTATTTATTAATTGAGGATCAAGGTTTTTACTGGTTTCAACGCCCAACTTTTGCATAACATGGGCTTGCCTTATTAAATTACCTTTACCTTGGGACAGTTTATTCATTGCTTGCTGGTAGGCTTTATCGGCAGTGTCTAAAGCGCGGCCAAGTTTATCCATGTCGTCAACATAGCTGCATAATTTATCGTAAATTTTACCTGCTTGGGCTGCGATACTTTGGGCATTTTGGTTTTGGTACTCATAGCGCCAAATATTGTTAATGGTGCGCAGTGCTACTAATAAGTTGGTTGGACTGACTAACATAATATTATGATCGAGGGCGAAGTTCACTAAGCTAGGATCTGACTCCAGAGCCAGTAAAAATGCAGGTTCTATTGGAATAAACATTAATACATAGTCGAGACTTTTTAGGCCGTGTAGCTTGTGATAGTCCTTATGGCTTAGGCCTTTAATGTGTTGACGAATAGATAAAGCCAGCTCTTTTATCGCTTGTTGCTGTACTAGCTCGTCTTCACTATTAAAGAAGCGCTCGTAGGCAATTAATGACATTTTGGCATCAATCACCACATCTTTTTGTTCAGGAAGGTGAACGATGACATCAGGTTTAAAGCGCTTACCTTGATCGTCTTTTAAATCTTGCTGAGTATGGTATTCATGGCCTTCACGTAGACCACTTTCTTGTAGGACCCGCTCAAGGATGACTTCACCCCAATTACCTTGCTGCTTGTTATCGCCTTTGAGCGCCTTAGTAAGATTGACTGCATCTTGACTCATTCGCAAATTAAGTTCTTTGAGTGCATCAAGTTGATGTTTAAGGGCGCTGCGTTCAGTTTGCTCCTGGCTATAGGATTCTCTAACTTGTTGTCTAAAGCCTTCTAGCTGCTGTTTTAATGGCCCAAGCACGCCATCCATTTGGCTGACATTTTGCTTTTTAAAGTTTTCTGACTTCTCCTCGAAAATACGATTCGCCAGATTTTCAAATTGCAGTTTTAGTCTTTCTTCGGCTGATTCTAGTAAGGCGATTTTGTCATTTAAAGCGGTTTTTTCGATATTAGCCTGCGCTTGAATGCTTTGTTGAATCGCATTAGATTTAGACAGTGCTAGCTGGGTTTCCATGAATTTACGCTGGCCATCGTTTAACTGTTGTTCTAGTAATGGCACTCTTTCGGCAAAGGCTTCCATTTTAGCTAATTGACCAATCAATGACTCGAGCTTATTTTGAGTGAGCATTAGCGCATCTTGTTTGTCATCAATTTGCTCTGTAAGTGATTGCTGTTTAATTTCAAATTCAGCAGTTAATTGGCTCATTTCTTCAGCAATGCGTTGTCTGTGTTGCTCCCAGCGCTGACGGGTTAATCGCTGATTAAGTAGTGCGCCAATTAGAAGAGATAAAAAAGCGACGGCGGCTAAAACGATAATTTCGGGGATAGTTAAACTTGTAGGAAATGTCATGCAAAAAACCTGCAAAAAATGATGCTTAAGATTCTCATGCAGGGCAGTACACTGCAAGGCTCAAAAGGACTAATTAATACTTAAGCGCTTAATTATTAAACTCAAAACATCAAAATAGTAAACTTTTTGAAATTTTAACGCGTATTAGACTGTCTACTATTTATATCAAATGATAATAATTGAATGAGGTGACCTATGGTGTCAAAGAAAGGTTTTTTCAAAGGCATTGCCAACCCACCATCATGGGCATTAAAAGACAATCAAGTCACTCCAGAAACGGTGTTTCGGGATCGACGCAATATCGTTAAAGCCTTGGGGCTAGGCTCGCTCGGGGCTAGCTTGCCGGGGCAAGTGCAGGCGGGTTTGTTCGATTTATTTGGCAGCGACGATAAACCTGCGTTTGCGGTGCAAGGTATTGATTATACAAAGCCTAGCCGCTTTCAAATCAATGATAAATTAACCCCAGAAGATAAAATTACCCGTCACAATAATTTCTATGAATTTGGCACTAATAAACAAGACCCGTTTGAAAATGCGCAATCATTTCAAGTTAATCCCTGGGAGCTTAAAATTGAAGGCTTAGTGGATAAACCGTTAACCTTAGATTTGAACGACTTAACCAGTAAATTCGCCCTTGAAGAACGTATTTACCGCTTAAGATGTGTAGAGGCGTGGTCAATGGTGGTGCCTTGGGTAGGGTTTTCACTGGCTGAGTTATTGAAAATGGCAGGGGTATCTAATAAGGCAACTCATGTGGCCTTTGAGACCTTGTTTGACCCTGACCAAATGCCAGGGCAGCGAAATCGTTTAATGGGCGGCGGGATACATTACCCTTATGTAGAAGGGGTAACCATTGCTGAAGCCATGAATGAATTGCCATTTCTTGCTGTAGGCTTATATGGTAAAACCTTGCCGCCGCAAAATGGTGCGCCAGTGAGGTTAGTTTTACCTTGGAAGTATGGCTTTAAGAGTATTAAGTCCATCGTTAAAATTCGCGTTACCGATAAACAGCCACCTACCAGTTGGAATCAATTAGCACCAAGCGAATATGGTTTTTATGCCAATGTGAATCCGCAGGTTGATCATCCTCGTTGGTCGCAGGCCTCTGAGCGCAGTATTGGTGAAGGCGGTTTGTTTTCAGCCAAACGAATTCCAACACAAATGTTTAATGGTTATGGTGAGTCTGTGGCTGGTTTATATAACAATCTTGATTTGAGGAAGTATTATTAATGCGCTTAACCCCGGGTGGTTTATTGTGGTTAAAAGGGCTTTTACACCTTAGTTTTATCTTACCGGTTGTTTATTTAATTATGCTGGTATTGACCGATAATGCTGGTGGCGATCCGGTGCAATATATTATTCATTTTACCGGTATGGGCGCGATAAATGCTTTGGTGGTGACCTTAATGATCTCACCACTGGCTAAGCTGACTAAACAAGGCTTGTTATTGCAAATAAGGCGGCTAGTGGGTTTATATGTATTTGCCTATGCTTGTCTACATATTAGCGCCTTTATCAGTTTAGATTTGCTGTTTGCGTGGGGCTTTTTAGTTGAAGAAGTCATTAAACGGCCTTACATTTTAGTCGGATTTAGCGGTTTTATTATTGCATTATTACTTGCGGTGACCTCTTTTAAAGCATTCAGGCGCAATATGGGCAGGCGCTGGCAATCATTACATAATTGGATTTATGTGTTAGCGATATTGGCGCCGATTCATTTTTACTGGTCGGTCAAATCTGAGATTATTGAACCGAGTATTTATATTGCTGTGATAGCGTGCTTGTTATGGCTAAGAAGACGCCAAATTAGTCACTGGTTAATGCCGAAATCAAAATTGAGACCGAAAATTAATACGAATGCTAAAAGCCAAACCTGAATATTTAAGGTTTTTGAGTAGTTGAATTTTGAACGCTTAAGCTTAAAGGCTATAAGCTTGAAGATTTAGCTGATGACATAAAAATACCGGCAAAGTGTCGGTATTTTTATGGCTAGCATTTATTGAAAATCATTTATCTAAATAAGCTTTGTTTGCTTCTAGCTTGTTTTACTAAGCCATTGACCGAGTAACTGGCAAATAGACTAAATAACATTACCCCAGTCATAATCGCAGCAAGGCGCAGCCAAGGTTGCTCCATGGCTATTCGTAGATCAATATATTGAACAGTGCTTACGCCCCATACCCCGATAGTGCCTAATACCAAGCCGATTTGGATTATTCGGTTTAAAAAGTTGTTTTTAAAAGCCAAAAGTAATGGCATCACTGCACAAATTATTGCTAATGGCATTTGAGCGTAACGCAAAAAGTGTGCGCCAAGTAACATGTACGCTAAGGTGATTAATAGTACGCGCCACCGCATAGGGATTCTCCGAAAAGCTGACAATTGCTTAATGAGCTTCTTAAGCAAGGGTGTTGAAAGATGACGCAATATAACCGATTTGCTAATGCAAATTTCTAATCTCTATCACATATTCAATAGAGAATAGTTCTTTAGGTGACAAAGCTTGCTGAAAGCGCTGAAAGTGAGATTTAAGGATTAAATCTAGGCTTGGGATTATGTGGTGATATTGTCATTGTATGGCAAGCACAGATGAAGTTATTAAGGTAATTTAAGCCTCTGAGCTTAATAATGAGTATTGATTTTATGTGTTATTTAGGCAAACGAGAAACTTAAAGAAGGGGTAACGCTAAAGCAGAAGAATTGGTCGGGATAACAGGATTTGAACCTGTGATCTCTTGTCCCCCAGACAAGCGCCTTACCGGACTAGGCCATATCCCGAACGTCATTCTTTAGCTAGATTACCTAGAAGGTATTTGCGCCGCAACAATAAAATGCAAAATTGAATTTAAATGATTAATAAACAGGCATTTGCTTTGTGGCTTTTACATCTTTAGTTATCTTTTGCTTGGAAAATAGGCAATATTTTCTGACGATTAAACCGAGATTGAGTTAAATAGCATCAACCACGGTTCAATGGTTATTTATTGTAAAGCCTTCGACCTTCGCGCATGACCTGGATTAGCTCAGGAGCACTGAGTTTTCGCTTAAGACGTTTTTTGTAGTCGATATCATAAATTCGATATTTTCCATGTCTGCCTAGAACCGTAATCTCATCTTGTTGGTATATTGCAAAGGTGCTGCTATCACCGATATAGACCCAGCTCTTCTCACTGGGTTGTAATAGGTTGTATCCAGAGCTGTAATCGGTGATCGGGTTATTACAATGCAGTGCTTGCCCCATGATTGTCGGTACTACGCCATAGTGGCTAGTACGATAATTTACGGTATCAGAGGTTGTTTTAGGCCAATGCATGACAAAGGGCACTTTGACATTAGCAGGTGAAAGATCCTGATTAACTTCACGAGGATTACTACTGAAAATTTGCCCATGGGTACCGGTGACAATGACTAAGGTTTGATCATCAAGGTTAGTAAGCAGTTGTTGTATTTGCTGATCGATAAAGAATAGCGACTGCCTGTATTGGTTATATAGCACTTTTTCAGCAGGTTTTAAGCTTAGATGGGGCTTAACAGTTTCAATGCCTAAAAAGCCAATTGGGGTGTCATAGTGCTTAGTGGCAGATAAGTTTACCAATGAAAACCACGGTGAGGCTTGCTGAGCTTGCCATTGAATAAATAGCTCAGTATTTTTGATGTCGGTTTGCGCGCTGCCAATATCGCTATGGCTTAGGTGCATATCCATACCGTCAAAAATGGCATGGTTGGCTAATTCGTCGGCATTGTCTTGGGGCATAAATACCGCTTGATGATAGCCTTGTTCTGACAATACTTGGGTTAATACTGGCGCAGTATGCTCGAACGCTTTTTTATCACTATAGCTCCCTTGTAAGCCATAAAGTAAGGCAAACATACCGGTATTAAATTGGTTGCCACCACTAAAGTGTTCAGTGAATTGCTTATTTTGCAGCTGATACTGGCTGAAAAACGGCATTGTTGCCGAGTTCACCATATCAGCTCTTAAACCGTCAACCGAGACGATTAGGATATTTTGTTGTTTTTGCGCTTTGCATTGCAGCGCAGCTATTGGGTAATTCAGTTGTTTTGATTTTGTTTGATAGGTCTTATCTGGCGCAGTGGTGCCTTCAATACCATGACTTTCCATAAATGAACGTGCCGTTGCCGGATAAGACAATGGCATGGTGTCATCAAAACGGGTAATTTGAGTGACATCATTAGCATCTGCCCAAATATGGATAACATGACTACTGACAAAACAAATACCGATAAAGGCTATGACTTTATTACCTAACTGCTTTTTCTCTATTTTTTCAATTCGTTTCCACAGAAAATTCGCGGCTGTGAGCTCAATTAAAATAATGCCGATAGGAGTAGCAATATAAGAGGTGTTACCTAATAGGGCATTGAGATCTGACCAGGCTAAGTCAAAAGCGAATGGACTTAAGTGAATACCATAATCATCAAATATTACGGTGTCATAAAGTAAAATACATAAGCCGAGGGTTGCGATTAAGGCAGCATAACCCCGTAGGATTTTTGAATAAGGTAGTAATAATGTGGCAGGAAAAAGAAAAACGACGTAAACAATAAAAGCCAAAAAGCTAAAATGACCAATACTGCTAATGGCTAAGTAACCCCAACCTATGAGGGTTTCAGGGTAACCCACACTACTGAGGTATCGCGTTCCCACAATAATGGCTAACAAGCCATTAAAGAAGGCAAACCAGTGGCCCCAGTTAACAAGACGTGACACTTTGTCACGGGTCATTTGTTTTTTGCGCTCAACCATGCGGTATCGTTTTCCTAATTCGTATTAATCAAAAATAACAGGATAATTGATTAATTTAAATGCCTTTTAATGATACTTAACTGGTTTTTACAGATTGAGCCAAGGCTTTAGCGAATTGCTCTGCTACTGCTTGACGAGATTCACTGGGTACCTTGTTTTCCAATAAGTGAGAAACGCAGTTACCTAGCACCATCAAGCTTAAATCTGTAGGCGCTTGATGCTTATTCAGCACTGCTAATAGCTCAGAAATTAATGCTTCAACTTGGGTGTTGGTGTATTTAGATTGGATAGCCATATTCGAAATCGTTCAAAAAGTAATGAATTAGCACGTGATTATATCGGATTTAAAGCTGATACGCTGCAAGTTTCTGTTGCTGGGTGTTAGTGATTATGGGGTTTATAGCTGGTGTTTTCTAAAGCGGACAGAACATCAGTTTAACCCTTGGATCTCAGGAGATGCATTTGACGTAATTTGACGGTTTTATTTTTAGATTTTTGAACACGGTCTGTTATGATATCTACCGCTATTTCGCTTCCATCACAAAGATCAGTTAGGGCTTATGAGCATTAATATCGAACAAGCAATTATCCATGAAATTTCTCAAGATAGTCAGGGGCAACTAAGTTGTCGTTTAAGACCTCAGCCACTATTAAATAGCAGCGCCGTAGAAGCGATGTTAGAAGAATTACACCAAACCTATACCGGTAAAGCGGGTAAAGGTTTTGGCTTTTTTGGAACCCACGGCGAAGATGGCGAAGCAAACCCCGCTTTTTCTGATGCATTAAGTGAATACCGCAGTGGTGAATTAGGCTTTGTTGAGTTTAGCAGTGCTGCCAGTAAGCTTTTACAAGAAGAACTCGCTAAATATGATTTTAGCCAAGGCGGTTTTTTATTAATGTCTTGCTATACCAACATGACTAGCGATTATTTGTTTGTCGCCTTGCTTAATGCCAAGCCTTCAATGACGGTACTTGATGATATGGAGTTGTCGCAAAATAATCATCTTGATTTAACTAATGTCCAACTTGCCGCCAGAATTGATTTAACCGAATGGCAAGCAGACAAAGCTTCACGTAAATATATTTCATTTGTCAGAGGCCGCGCGGGCCGAAAAGTGGCAGACTTCTTCCTTGATTTTATGGGCTGTGTTGAAGGGGTAAATACGAAAGCGCAAAATAAAACCCTTATGCATGCAGTTGAAGATTTCGTAGCTAGCAGCGAATTAACCAAAGATGAACGTCAACAGTGCCGCGACAAGGTATTCGAGTATTGTTCAGAAAGAGCTGATGAAGGCGCTGATATTGAAGTCAAAGATTTAGCGGATGAACTTGCCGACTCTGGTATGGATTCGTTTTATGACTTTGCCTGCGGTGGATCTTATGAACTTGATGAAGAGTTTCCAGCAGATAAGGCCAGTTTACGTACCTTGAAGAAGTTTTCAGGTACCGGTGGCGGGGTAACATTAAGTTTTGATGGCGGCCATTTAGGTGAGCGAGTTATCTATGATCCTATTTCGGACACGATTTTGATTAAAGGCGTGCCTGCAAATTTAAAAGATCAATTAGACCGTCGCCTAAAAGGTGAATAAAGCAACGATTTACAATTAAAGTGTCCAAATGGGCACTTTTTTTTGCACTTAATTTAAAGATTTAACGATTTCAGCACATTATTTAGGGGATTTGGCTATTTTTACATTTTTATCATGGCAATGTGTGTTCTTTTTAGTACACTAGCCAGCAAACTTAACCTATTGTCAGTGGACGAGAAATCGACCACATTGGGGGATACATGATTACTGCCTATGTTTATGAAAATCGCAAGTTAACTGTTCACGAATTAAATGTTCGAGACAGTATTCCCGATCGAACATTGTGGTTAGATATGTTTAAACCCAATGATGATGAAAGGGAATGGCTAAGTCGGTTTTCGGTAGAAGAAGTACCCGAAGAAGAAGACATCAATGAGATTGAAGCATCAGCTCGTTTTTTCCAAAGTAAAGATGGCTTACACATCAATTCATTATTCCCCCAACGTGTAGGATCAGACGTTAGAGGCATTAACGTTTCTTTCAATTTACGTAAGGATTTTTTGCTGACGATACGTGAAGAGGATATCGGTTTAATTCGCTTGCTGCGTAACTACTTACGCTTAGGTCGCTTAGATGTCAGCTCTCCTCAGGGGTTAATGCTGGAACTTTTCACCCTTAAAGTCGATTACCTGTCTGATTTAATTGAAGATGTATATTCAGTGCTTGAAAGTGTCGGCGAGCAAGTGTTCGAAGACCAAGAATTAGATGATGTGTTTAAACTCATTACCTTACAAGAAGATTCAAATGGTAAAATTCGCTTAAGTTTGCTCGATACTCAGCGGTCTTTACGTTATATCCAACGTTATTATCGCGAACATTTATCTGAAGAAAATATTAAAGATTTGCGTGAAATGCTATCTGATATTGAGTCATTGATGCCCCACAGCCAATTTATTTTTGATAAGTTAAACTTTTTGCTGGATGCGGCGATGGGCTTTAGTGGTATACAACAGACTAAAATTATTAAGATATTTTCGGTTGCAGCAGTAGTGTTTTTACCGCCAACGGTTATTGCCAGTAGTTATGGAATGAACTTTACCAATATGCCTGAACTAGATTGGCGTTTTGGTTATCCCATGGCCATAGGAATGATGCTCGCGAGCGCCGCAGGTACGTATTTCTTCTTTAAACGTAAAGGCTGGCTATAGCGCTTTTATAAAGCTGATGACTTTAAAGCCATTAACGCAACCGTTAATGGCTTTTTTTGTTGGGTCGATGCTGATGTTAAAACGCAAACTTAGCTATTCGATTATGCATTGCCAATGGCATAACTTATGTTTTCTCTTGGGCTTAGGTACTTGAAGATTTTTTCGGGTAATGCAGAAGCTGGCAAACAGCGCACAATGCTGATGTCTTCTTTTTCTAAATCAATAATTGGTGCTTGCTCTTTTGGTACGATAGGGTCGTAGAGCATAATTTGCGGAAATAATATCTTGTTTAAATTTACTGACATTACCATGCCAAATTGACCACTTGAAAGCTCGATGAGGCTGCCCGGTGGATAAACACCGATAGTTTTGATGAGCTTACCAACGTACTCAGGGTTAAGTTTACTTTTATAATTTTTGTAAAGTAGCCCCAAAGAAGCATAAGGGGTTTTAGGTTTTGATAACTTAGTACCGTTACACAAGTTATCGTACTCATTAATAACACTTATTAGTTGCGAGTATTTGTCTAACTGATCGCCTTTTAGGCCTTTGGGGTAGCCAGAGCCGTCAAGGTACTCATGATGATTAGTAATCATGGGTTTAGCCTGTTCTGGAAAGCTGTCAGCTAATTTTAAAAAGTTGAGGCTCATCAAAGAATGCTGTTTTAATAAGTTCTTTTCCGGCGTCGTTAGCGGCAATTGTTTGCTCAAAATATTACTGGGGATTTTTAGTTTCCCCAGATCATGAAATAACGCACCAAGGCCTATAAGTTCAATTTCATCACGAGGCCAGTTTAAGTTTTTAGCCAGCATCATACACATTGTCGACACATTGAGTGAATGATGGAAAATGACATCATTGGGCTTTGCATCAGTCATTAAATGCAGCACCAAATCATCAGAACTCAATAGCATATTGGTCATGTCTGTGATCATTTCTTTTGCATCACTGACCGAATTTAAAGGGCGACTGCCAAGCTTTGATACGCTTGAGCGCATCATGGCGATAGAACGCTCAAATTGCTGTTCGGTTTTTTTCAAATTGCGGCGTAACTTTTTTTGGGCATCGATTTGAATCTGTTTGTAAGATTCCATTTTAGCTTTAATCTGTTTTAGCTCCTCAGGATCAACCACTGTACTAGCGTTTTTATTCGCTGAGGGTTTTAAGTCAATTAACCCTAAATCACTGCGCTCGGCGTCATAATAAATATCGTTAATATTGAGGCTTTTAAGTAATTCAATTTGTGACTGGGATTTTAGTTTGAAATTACTAAATAAAAATGGGTGATCTTTCCATGAAATAGGTAGTCGAATGAAATGACCTACCTGAAGCTGATTAATTGAAATTTTTATGTTTTTGTTCATAGATTAAAAGAGTATCACCTGATTTATTGTTTTATTTATAGCGGTTATGTGGATGCACTTTGCAGTGCAAAACATTCCGTGGCAGCATAATATCATTACAATATTAAAAAGTGCCTATAGATTATGGATTTTATTGACGTTATACCCAATGCTATTAGTGATGATTTGTGCGACAGGTTACGAAATGCTTTTGATAATCACTCTGGAGTGACTGAAGGAAAGACAGGACAGGGTGTCGATAGGGATAAAAAACGCAGTTTAGATTTAACCTTAGACTTGCACAATAACTTAACCCAGCTTAAAAATGAGTTATTACAGTTAACATTAACCCATGCGGCAAACTACTTCAGCCAGTACCCTATGGCACTCATGGGCGCGGTATCTGTCACCATCGCCAATGATAAAGGTGAAGCTGTTACGCTAAATCCTGATAATTTTTCTGACCTAGGGGCGAATAAAGCCAAAGCGATAACGCAATATTTATACCGCAGTGGTACGGTTAATGTGCAAAAATATCAGCAAAGTTTAGGTGGTTACCCTCATTGGCATTCAGAACACTTTCCGCAGTCTGGTTCCCATGAAGCCTTGCATAGAGTATTACTTTATATGTATTACCTTAATGATGTTGAGCAAGGCGGTGAAACTGAGTTTTATTATCAAAATAAAGCCATTAAGCCTACAAAAGGTACTATGGTGATTGCCCCCGCAGGCTTTACCCACACCCATAGGGGCAATATCCCTATCAGTGATGATAAATATATTGCCACCTCATGGATAATGTTCAATCGCGCTGAGCAACTTTATACCGCGCAAGCGAAGTGATGCTCATTGATTGGGGATCTTAATAGTGAATTTTGCCCCTTGTAACTGACTTTCTGTAATTGATAAGGTGCCGTGATAACTGCTGACAATTTCATGACACACAGCAAGTCCAATGCCTTGACCGGGGGATTGGGTGTCAGCGCGCACACCACGCTGAATGATGCGCGTTTTGAGTGCATCTTCAACGCCAGGGCCATCATCTTCTACGATTAACACAGTGCAGCCATCGTCATCAATAAAGGCTGTAACCTTGACCTGACTGATACACAATCTAAAGGCATTTTCCATTAAATTACCGCACAGTTCCATCAAATCACCTTTATTGACTGGAAAGCTAATATCAGAATTAATATCACTACTAAACTGCACTGACTTTTCATGATAAATCTTGAATAACATTTGTGATAACTGCTCAACCATGGGTAACACGGGCGTTTGCTCCTGTATTAGTCCTTGTCGGCCCACTAAGGCTCTTTTGAGTTGATATTTTACGAGTTGATCCATTTGTCCTACTTGCTGCATGATTTTTTCGCTCGCATCAGCCTTACTTAACTGCTGGTCGTCAGTAATGGCGTGAACCGCAGCTAAGCGGGTTTTTAGACTGTGGGCTAAATCATTCATGGCATTTTGATAGCGAGTTTGCTGTTCGCTAGATTGGACTAATAATTGATTTAACGCTTGAGTAACGCCTTTTAATTCTTGTGGGTAATCACTTGATAGTGTTTGTTTTTTTCCCTTAGTGATTGCTTGTAGTTCTTGTTTAAGGGTTATCATTGGGTGCATGCCCCAATAGGCTGCACTGATCAGTAGTATGAAGGCTAAACCTAGTACAACGGCCAGTCGCAGATAAGTTAACCGTTTAAAGCGTTTGAAGTCTCTTTCAACGGTTTTTGCATCTTTGAGCACTATCATGTTGTATTGCTGTTGATTCAATTCAACCGGTAATTGATAGGCAAAATAAGACTTATTATTTGCCGTGGTCAGATAATAGGGCGGGGATGTATCGGCAATGGTTTTAAATCGGCTACAAATGTCATTGATGCCGTTTTCTTTTGCCAGTGTAGAGGTCCAAATTTGGCGATAATTATCCCCACAACTGGCCATAATATAGCGTTTCTGCCTATTATTTTCTTGCAGCCAATTGTTATTTTTCGGAATTAAGTCGTGCTCTCTTAATTCGGCTGCAATTTGAGGCATTTCAGCGATTAGTTGCGAAGTTTCGACATTGTAGCTATTTTGGGCGTGTAAAATGGTCAATGACCAAGCTAGGGCAAAACCAACAAGTGCAATAATCGCTAAGGATGTGATTAACATCCTCGTGAGCAGACGCTTTTTGGGTTTAAATCTTAGCTGCATGGTAAGTTAAATTTATATCCTTGACCGCGTATTGTTGCGATGGGGTTTTCAATAGCGCCTTTAGTCAATTTTTTTCTGATACGGCTTACCATTACCTCGATAGTATTAGGGTCACCTTCTTTATCACCATAAATCACATCAAGTAAGCGTTGCTTGGCAACGACTTCATGGCAATGACGCATTAAATATTCCAAAATTAAATATTCAAAGGCGGTGACTTCCATTGGCTCATCATTTAATGAGACTTGTTTAGCGGCTAAATCAAGCTGCAGAGCACCTGAGCTGATGGTCGATTTAACAAAGCCTGCACTACGGCGCACAAGAGCGTCGAGGCGAGCGACTAACTCTTCTTTTTGAAATGGTTTTACCAGGTAGTCATCTGCACCGGCATTAAGGCCTTCTACTTTATCTTGCCAGTTAACTCTCGCGGTTAAGATGAGAATAGGAGCTTTGACGCCTGCATTTCGAATTTCAGAAATCAATGTCATGCCATCTTTATCGGGCAGGCCAAGGTCAACGATGGCAATATCAATAGGGTAGTTAGTTGCTTGATAAAAGCCTTCTTTAGCCGTCAAAGCCACTTGGACTTGATTGCCTAATTCAGATAACTGCACATTTAGATGGTGCGATAAAATCGGATCGTCTTCGATTACCAAAATTCTCATAGGAAATACTCTTACATTGTTAATCGTTAGATATTATCAGCCTAATACTTAACTGTAGCTGACACAGAGGCATTTTATTTTGAATTGTTAACCTCTAGTTCAACAGGTGCGTGGATATTAATGACATTGCAATGGTAATAGCGACGCCAAGGAAAATAATACCGGTAATGATATTAATTATATTATTGCCTTTAGCCATTTTGTGTTGAATGTTGGGGTTGGTTAATATGATGGCGAGAAAGCAAAACCAAATGATAGATAAGCCAAATAATAAGCTAGCTGACGCAAATTTCGTTTCTATAGTGACCTGTGGTGTCACCAGTACGGTAAAAATGGTGATAAAGAATATTAACGCTTTAGGGTTAAGCAAATTAGTATAAAGGCCAATTTGAAAGCCTTTTAAAGCAGACATAGTGCCTTGGTGAGGGAGACGGCCATTGATTTCAGTTTCATCAGATGATGCTTGAGTTTGTGTATATGCCCGATATGAGGCCGCTAAAGCGCCATAACCCATCCATGCCAAGTAACTCACCCCAATAATTTGCACCACTATGTAAGCCATTGCAGATTGCTGGATCATGATGCTTATCCCTAAAAGTGATAGCAAACTGTGCACCAATATCGCGGCACTTATTCCTACCGCGCACATGATTGCAGTGCTGCGAGTTTGTTGTGTGGCTGTTTTTACAATAATAGCGAAATCAGGCCCTGGGCTAATTAATGCTAAAGAGTGAATAACGGCAAGGGTTGAAAGCAGGGTAAAATCCATTTTAATCTCATGAGTTAAGCATCTGATTAGTTAGGTTATAACACAAATAAAAAAGGCGCCATAATATGGCGCCTAAATATTTAATGCTAATGTATTTTACGCTTTGACGTTTTTAACTTGATCTTCAAAGCTCGCACTTACTTTACCCGCTTGTGAATCATTGAATACAGCTTCATTGAACTCACCTTCAGATTTGGCAATGACGATAGTTGCGACTGAGTCACCCGTTACGTTAACCGCGGTACGGATCATATCAAGTAGACGATCAACACCGATAATCAATGCAATACCTTCTACAGGAAGGCCGACTTGGTTGAGCACCATGGCGAGCATGATTAAGCCAACGCCAGGAACGCCAGCAGTACCAATGGATGCCAATGTCGCAGTAACAACCACTGTTACATAATCCATTAGGCTCAGTTCAATACCAAATACTTGGGCAATAAATACCGTTGCCACACCTTGCATAATAGCGGTGCCATCCATATTGATGGTAGCGCCTAGGGGTAAGGTGAATGAAGCGACTTTATTGTCAGCACCTAAACGGTGTTCACACGTCTCGATGGTAACAGGTAAGGTTGCATTTGAACTTGCAGTACTGAAAGCAAATAATTGCACATCACGGATTTTACGTAAGAACATTAATGGGCTTAAACCTGAGAATGCCTTGAGTAACGTAGGGTAAACAACCAGTGCTTGCAGAAGTAATACAAAAATTACTAAGAAGAAGTATTGAACTACGCTACCGAATGTTTCTAAACCTAGGGTTAAGCTTAGTTTTGCCATCAGCGCAAATACACCATAAGGCGCAAGTTGCATGATTAAAGTAACCACGCGCATGATGACTTCATTTAAATCATTAAATAATGCCGATACACGTGCGCCGCGCTCGCCAATGTGTGAAATTGCAAAACCAAAGATGACTGCAAAAATAATGATTTGCAGCATGTTGCCTTGGCTCATGGCTTCAATTGGGTTTGTTGGTACGATATTAATCACGACTTCAGCAAGGCTAGGGGCATCTTTAGCGCTGAACTCCATCGCAGAGGTTGCCAGTGATGCGTTACCAGGGTGAACGAGAATGGCCATTGAAATTGCGACCGTTAAAGCAATCGCGGTGGTGAACATGTAAAACGCAATGGTTTTACCACCAAGTCGGCCTAATTTGGACGGGTCACTCAATGAACAGGTACCACAAACCAGTGATACGAACACTAGCGGAACCACTAACATTTTTAAACTTGAAATGAAGATGGTTCCAACAACGTGCAAGATACCTTCAGTAATATAATCTTTTACGAATAAACTATCGGGGAACACATTTCTTAGAATTAATCCAAGAATAATACCCGCTGCCATACCTATTAGTATTTTGCTTGTTAAACCAAGCTTACTTTTATTAATCAAAACTACATCCTTCCCATCATTTTTATAAGTATATTTTTTACATTTTTAAGCCTATCAGGAAACGAAATCTTATGAAACGGGGTAAAAGTTAAAGTTTTTGAGGATAAATGTGGAAAAAAACAGTAGAGTAAAGAGAAAGTTGCAATATTTTTGTTTGATATCGCTTACTAAGTAACTATTATAATTCATAAGTACGAGTTTAATGTAACAGGGAGACTGACAATGAGGTCAGCACAAAGACTATTTTTAGCGCTTTTAAGTTCAATATTTCTATTTGCTTGTAGTGGTGGGGGAAGCATTACCGATGATGGTAATGGAGGAACGGATCCAGTACCTGTCACAATAGATGTCGGATTAACTATTTCCACACAAGATGTAGATGCAACTGCCGGTGCTGAATTAACAGCAACTGTGATTAACTCGTCCACTGGTGCCGTTTCAGGTACTTTGGTTACTTTTGCATTAAATAATGCCGAGCTTGGAACTTTCAATAACGAAACTGCTACAGCAGTGACTAATTCTGAAGGTGTGGCAACAATCACGCTTTTCTCTGCTGATATTGCCGGTTCTGGAACTGTGACAGCATCTATTGATAGTGGTGAAAGTGATTCTGTTGCTTTTACTATGGTCGGTGATGGCAACGGCGGCGGCGGAGTTGATATTACCACTGTAGAGTTAGCTTTATCGAACCAAGTTATATCGGCAATTGATGGCTCAACTCTTACAGCGTTAGTTTCAAATTCCATTGATGGTGTACTTGCTGGTGAATTGGTTACTTTTGCACTAAATGATTCAAATCTAGGTACGTTTGATAACGCGACTGCATCAGCAGTGACAGATTCTGATGGTATCGCAACCATAACACTTTATTCAGCTGAGATAGCAGGCTCTGGTTCAGTATCTGCATCAATAGAGTCAGGTGAAACAGACAGTAAAGCTTTTACAATGCTTGGTGATGGTGGCGAAGCAGGTGGTGGTGCTCAGGTAACCTTACAATTATTTGATTCTGCCGGTGAAGCTGTTGATACTATAAGTACTTTATCTCCAGGCATCTTAGTTGCAACAATTACTGGCATTAATAAACCTACTATCGTTTCTTTTTCATCTGAAATTGGTGATTTACCGATTACTTCGGCTGTTACTAATGATGAAGGGAAAGCATCAGTAGATATTTATGCAGGAAGCTCTCTGGGTGCAGGATTGGTGACGGCTTCATTATCAAGTGGTGAAAAAGGTGAAACCATCGTTGTGGTTGGTGCAACCAATGTTGAAATGGGTAGCGGTACACCTTTTGAAAAAGGTGTGGCACAAGTCAGTACTGCAGAATTAACTGCAGGTGGCACGGCAACAGTAACTGTTCTTATTCAAGATGAAGATGGTAATCCATTTACCCAACCTATTGATGTTAACTTCTCTTCAACCTGTGCGACAAAATCTCCAGCTCAAGCCGAACTTAGCTCACCAGTGTCCTCGTCAAATGGGGTTGCTACATCAACCTATCTTGCTCAAGGTTGTGTGGGTGAAGATCAAATTAATGTCACTGCAAACGCGGGTGGCATTAGCTTATCTGCGGTGGCAACTTTAAACATTTTACAAGCAGATATCGGTAGTATTGTATTTGTTGAAGCACAGCCTGAAAATATAGGTATATTGGGTACTGGTGGAATCGAATCATCAGTAGTTAAATTCCGCGTGTTAGATAAAAACAGTAATGTTGTTGCTAACCAAGCAGTAGATTTTTCATTGAATACCATAGCGGGTGGTATTTCAATCGACCCGATTACTGCAACGACTAACAATGAAGGTATTGTGCAAACTGTTGTTACTACAGGTACAGTAGCGACATCTGTGCGTGTGACCGGAACTGTGCAAGGCTCTAGCCCTGTCATTTCAAGTCAATCAAGTCAGCTTATCGTATCTACGGGTATTCCTGATCAAGATAGTTTCTCGCTTTCTGCTGAAGTATATAATGCAGAAGGTTGGGATCAAGAAGGAACCGAAGTTGTTGTTACTGCACGCATGGCAGATGCATTTAATAACCCAGTTCCTGATGGGACGACAGTATCTTTTACCACTGAAGGCGGTGCGATTGAAGATGCATGTCAAACATTGAATGGCGTATGTTCAGTCATATGGACGTCGCAACTTCCTCGACCAGAAGGTAATACATTTACCGATGCTTTAGGGAATCAAACTATCAGTCCTCAAGCATCACTTAAATGTTATAAATTAGCTGATAAAACAGAAGATCCTACTTGTGCAGAAGCAAACATCGTTTATGGTAATTATTATGGTCAGCCATATGGTGGACGTGCAACGATTACAGCAACGGCAATTGGTGAAGAGTCTTTCCCAGACTTAAATGGTAATGGCCGTTTTGATGCAGATGAATACAATGAGTTTTTAAATGGTAAAGATGTTACAGGTCAAAAGTTTGATTTAGACGATGCCTTTAATGACTACAATGAGGATACTGTTTTTAACCCTCAAGCAGAGGATGCTTTAAAAGGACTTGATGGTGGCTCTCTTGAAGAGTTAATCGACTTCAATGTTAATACTGTTTTTGACAAAGCTGATGGCTTATACAATGGCGTACTTTGTTCTGAACCGGCTCATGATGGTTGTGCTGACGGTATCAATGAAGAAAAATCATTATTTGTTCGCCGCAGTATTGTAATGGTGATGTCGGGTAGCACTGCAGTGGCAACACTACCGACTGAGATTGTTGTTGAGGATGAAGTGATTGGTGTTGATGATGCGGGTGATCCTGCAGTATTAGGCAGAAGACACTTTGCTGCTTATTATGATTTAACTGGGGATTTAGTTAGTTTCCCAATTCAAATTATTGGCAAAGGCTCTGCAGCAGTCTATTTCACACTTTCTGATTTACATAATCAGCAGTTACCCGCTGGTAGTATTGTGACATTTGCGGCATCTGCAGGTTCAGTAACTAGTACCTCTCAATATATTTGGCCAAGTTCTAATCATAATGGTGGCCGTTCATTTGCAGTGTTATTGAAAGGTGAAGATGAGCCGAATAATGGAGTGTTCTCTGTTAAAGTAGAAACTCCAGGTGGAACAGTTACAGAAGTTATTACTATCCCAATTAGTATTCTATAAATAAATAGAGTTAATAATTGAAAAAGGGCGCTCAGGCGCCCTTTTGTTTTTAATATTATTTCAAAGCTACTTCTGAAATTGATAAACACTGCCAAGCTTTAATATCTGAGTTAACTCATCCAATGCAGTGCGCGATTCTATAATTAACTGCGGATCCGCTAAATCAGCCACAACTAAGCTGTCACGGTAATGCTTGTCTACCCATAGATTTAAGCGGCTAAATAAAGCGTCATTCATCAAGGTGTTTTGATTGACTGCGGAGATTTCTAATTCACTCATGGCAACACGTAAACGCAAACAAGCAGGGCCGCCGCCATTTTGCATACTTTGTTTTACATCAAAATATTTAACGTGTTTTATCGGCGTTCCTAAAGTCACAAGCTCATTTAAATAAGCATGGACTGCCGGGTTTTCTTGGCAATTTGTTGGGGCGATTATCGCCATTTCACCGTTTGGCAAGGTGATAATTTGCGTGTTAAACAAATAGCTTTTAACGGCGTCATTGATGGACACTTGCGAGGTGGCAACTTTGATAAAGTGCACTTCTGTATTCATCTTATGGCGAATTTCTTCGAATTTTGCATCAGTATTTAAAAATGCTTGTTCATGATAGAACAGCACATTTTGGTTACCGACAGAAATAACATCATTATGGAAAACCCCCTGGTCAATCACATCAGGGTTTTGCTGTATGAAAACGCAGCTTTCGTCATCGATTTGATGTAACCGCGCTACCGCTTGCGATGCCTCTAATGTTTGTCTGGCAGGAAATTTCTTGGGTCTAACTGTATTAGGATTAGTGGCTTCTTGACCATAGGCAAAAAGCTCAACGCCTGCATGACCATAATCACCACACAAACGGGTGTGATTAGCTGCGCCTTCATCGCCAAAGCTTGCATGTTCTGGTAAATGTTGATGATGTTTAAAAAAACGTTCGTCTTTAAATGTGGCCTTTAAAATATTCGCCGTAGTTATCGGTTCTATACTACGGTGTAACTTATCTACCAAATTTGCTGGCGTAAAATGAACCTTGCCATCTCGACTGTCAGCACTGGGTGACACAGTTGCAGCATTAGCGGTCCACATAGATGAAGCACTACAGCAGGCATTGAGTAATGCAGGAGCTTGCTTGGCGGCTTGTGTTAACACTTCAGCGTCAGAGCCAGCAAAACCCATACGGCGTAGCGAATAAAGGTCTGGACGCTCTTGAGGGGCTAATACACCTTGAATCATGCCAAGATCTGCGAGTGACTTTGCTTTTTGAAGCCCTTGCTTAGCGGCAGCCTTAGGGTTTGATGCTTGGGCCGCGTTACTGTATGAAGCAACGTTACCAAAAGATAGCCCTGCATAGTTGTGCGTTGGCCCGACTAGACCATCGAAGTTCGCTTCAAAGTGCTTCATTTATTTTCCTTAATAGTCATTCTTATTGTTATTTAAATAGGTTTTTTACGATTTAATTTTGTGAAATTACCGTCAGTATACTGATGATATAAGGGTTAACAAGCGGTGACTCGGGTCGCAAATATTGAAAAAGTGACTAAACATGCACAAGTTTTACTTGCTAGACCCTAAATAATGAAATATTACTTTTTATTAACGCAATATTATTTTTTCTCCTTTTTTATAATTGATTAAAAAATGGCTCGCTGGACACATATTAGAGGTATTTACTTGAAACATTCGTCTCAACACTCTATATATGGAACCAATTTATATCTGTTAGAGACTTTTTGGCGCAAATTAAACTATGGGTAAATCACTAGTTATTGTCGAATCGCCGGCCAAAGCCAAGACTATTAATAAGTACCTTGGTAAAGAATTCATCGTTAAATCGAGTGTAGGTCACATCCGTGATTTGCCTACATCATCATCGCCAGACAGCACGGTAGCGACTAAAACGCCGGCTGAAGTTAGAAAAATGGCGCCTGAAGAAAAAGCTAAATACAAACTCGCGCGGGATAAACGTGCTTTAGTTGCCCGTATGGGGATTAACCCAGAAAAAGGCTGGGCGGCTAAGTATCAAATCCTACCAGGTAAAGAAAAAGTCGTTAAAGAACTGCAAGCATTAGCTGAAACTGCTGACCACATCTATCTCGCAACCGATTTGGATAGAGAGGGTGAGGCAATTGCATGGCATTTGCAGGAAATTATTGGTGGTGACGAATCTCGTTATCAGCGCGTTGTGTTCAACGAAATTACCAAAACAGCCATTCAAGATGCATTTAGCAAACCATCTGTACTTGATACCAACATGGTTAACGCACAACAAGCGCGTCGCTTTTTAGACCGAGTTGTGGGTTTCATGGTGTCGCCATTACTTTGGAAAAAAGTAGCTCGCGGTTTATCTGCAGGCCGTGTTCAATCGGTAGCCGTTAGACTGGTAGTTGAGCGTGAAGGTGAGATTAAGGCATTTGTCCCTGAAGAATTTTGGGATGTGCATGCTGATTTAGCAACTTCGCAAGCTCAAAAGCTAAAAATGCAAGTGGCAAAATATCAGTCGGCGGCCTTTAGTCCAATTAATGAAGCTCAAGCTCAAGTAGCGTTAGATGCGTTAAAAGATTCAAAGTTTGTGGTTACCGGTCGTGATGATAAAGCGACATCAAGTAAACCATCAGCGCCTTATATCACCTCAACATTACAACAAGCAGCGAGTACTCGTCTTGGTTTTGGTGTTAAAAAGACCATGATGATGGCGCAGCGTCTTTATGAAGCAGGGCATATTACCTATATGCGTACCGACTCGACTAATTTAAGTCAAGAAGCGGTAGATGGTGTACGGGAAATGATCGCTTCTGAGTACGGCAACGACTATTTACCAGAAAACCCAATTCGATATGGTAGTAAAGAGGGCGCTCAAGAGGCGCATGAGGCTATCAGACCGTCTAACGTTAAAATCCTATCAGCTACAATGACTGACATGGAAAGAGACGCTCAGCGCCTTTATGAGCTTATTTGGCGCCAATTCGTTGCATGTCAAATGAATCCAGCTAAATATGATGCGACTCGTTTGACTGTGACTGCAGGTGATTACGAACTTAAAGCCAGTGGTCGTACACTGCGCTTTGACGGTTGGACTAAAGTGCAACCGCCAATGGGTAAGAAGAACGAAGAAGACAAGACTTTGCCTGTGGTTAATAAAGGCGATGTGTTAGATCTAAATGAATTGTTACCTAAACAACATTTTACTAAGCCGCCTGCACGTTTTAGTGAAGCGTCATTAGTTAAAGAGCTTGAAAAGCGCGGTATCGGTCGTCCATCAACCTATGCAACGATTATTTCAACTATTCAAGACCGCGGTTATGTAAAAGTAGAAAACCGTCGATTCTTCGCTGAAAAGATGGGTGAAATTGTTAGTGACCGTTTAGTTGAAAGCTTCAGTGACATTATGAACTTTGACTTTACAGCTAGCATGGAGCAAACCCTTGATGATGTCGCTCAAGGTAAACTTGAGTGGAAAAAAGTCCTTGATGGTTTCTATGGCGATTTAACTAAGCAACTTAAACATGCAGAGTTAGATCCGGAAGAAGGCGGCATGCGTCTTAATGAGATGGTGCTGGCTGAAGACATTAAGTGTCCAACCTGTGGTCGCCCAATGGGTATTCGTACCGGCACCACCGGTGTGTTCTTAGGCTGTTCTGGTTATGCTTTACCGCCAAAAGAGCGCTGTAAAACCACCATGAACTTAACACCAGGTGAAGAAGCTGTCAGCGACAATGAAGATGCTGAAACTGATGCACTGCGTGCTAAACATCGTTGTGGTAAATGTGGCACCGCAATGGACAGTTATCTCATCGATGAAGAACGTAAATTACATGTTTGTGGTAATAACCCAACCTGTGAAGGTTACGAAATCGAAGCTGGTCAATTTAAGATTAAAGGTTATGAAGGACCAATCATTGAATGCGATAAGTGCGGCAATGATATGGAACTTAAAAATGGCCGCTTTGGTAAATACTTTGGTTGTACCAACACCGAATGTAAAAATACCCGCAAGTTACTAAAAAGCGGCGAAGCGGCGCCACCTAAAGAAGATCCTATCTTCTTACCTGATTTGAAATGTACTAAGTCTGATGCACATTTTGTATTGCGTGACGGCGCGGCAGGTATTTTCCTTGCAGCAAGTACGTTCCCTAAATCTCGTGAAACACGAGCGCCTTTGGTTGAAGAACTGGTTCATTATCGTGAGCAACTTTGGCCAAAATATCAGTACCTTGCCGATGCGCCAGTTACCGATGATGATGGTAATAAAGCCGCAGTTAAATTTAGTCGTAAAACCAAAGAGCAATATGTTGCTACTGAAGTTGACGGAAAAGCCACTGGTTGGTCATCAAAATTCATTGGTGGCAAATGGGTGAGCGAATCAACTAAGAAAAAGCCAGCTAAGAAAGCGGCGGCCAAAAAGCCAGCAGCGAAAAAAACAGTAAAGAAAAAGGAAGATTAATCTTCTTTCTCTAACAAATTAGCGATTGAAAAAATGGGACCATAGGGTCCCATTTTTATTGCTCAATTTTCATATTTTTTAATCATCTAAATAAATAGCTATAGGATAATTAGCATTGCTGTTTTGATTATTGGGGGGCGATTATATTTCACTCAATAAAAAAACCTCCGAAGAGGCTTTAAAATCTGTAAATTAAATAAGTTAACCCGTTACCACTTCTTTTTAGGTTGAAACAACATATCAATATCATCACCTTCATTTTTATTCGGTTTTACTGCATCTGGGATCACTTGTTTTTGCTGTGAGTTAATCTCACTGAGTAACTCCTTTGCTTCGTCAACTTTGCGGGAAATAAATGGGTCATCCGGGGTTTTCGCTTTAATCGCTTGCAGTGTGGCTAGCGCCTTCGACACCATTTGCTTAGAAGAGCCAAATTGTTTTAGCGAATTAGACGCTCTTGCTCTTGAAAGCATGGATTCAACATTGATGCGTAACTGGTAACTGTCGATACGACTTTCTGCTTCAGCAAACACCTGCGGTTCTATTTTACCTTTATTATTTTCTGCCCGAACAATGGCTTTTAATTTTTTAAGCATTTGTACTAATTCTAGAATTTGCTTGTCATTGTCAGGTAAACGAAAGTTTTCTATGGCTAAGGCTTGCATTGCATTGTTATTTAAATTGGTTATTTGCGCTTGAATATCAATTTGTCTGCGTTGGTAATCCGCCTGCTGAGGCTGATTTACTAAATAGGACACCGACACCTGTAGGGCTTCATTGATGCGTTTATATAACACCAAAATAATACTGCTAGGAAAAGAAGCTAAGCCGGTGCTGGAAAGTACTGACTCAGTTTCATCTATGATGGCTCGCTGACGTTTTAATTCCATTCGGCGTTCGGCTTCAGCACGCTCTTTTTGTTGTTGTATCAGACTGATACCAATGATGAGGAGAAAAAGTGCACCTATAAGGATCAGTACCAAAGTAAAGGTCATGTGGTTTCCATTCAATAATAAAATTGGACAGTGGCTTAACTGCCACTTTTATAAATATCTAAGCTGGTATTCTAGCTTATGAAAAAGTGTGTGTCGTAAAAAAGTCTTACATTGTGACGAAAAATTGTGGAAATAGTGACACAGTGGTCAAGATTAGCATTACAGAGCAATAACATGCAAAACTCTCAATGTTGTTATTACTGTTTGCATTAATATTTTAGATGTTCTATAACATTTAGCTATAAGGTTAAAATAATATGTGATTGGCAAGGGTGAAGGTCGTAACATGAAATTACAGCAACTAAGATATATTGCCGAAGTGGTAAAACATAATTTAAATGTCTCGGCTACCGCTGAAGACCTTTATACTTCTCAGCCGGGGATCAGCAAACAAGTACGGATGCTAGAAGATGAGTTAGGGATCCAAATCTTTGGTCGCAGTGGTAAACATCTTACACATGTGACCCCAGCAGGCCAAATGGTCATTGATATTTCTAATGACATTTTGGGTAAAGTTGAAAGCATTAAAAAAGTATCAGAAGAATATACCCAGCCTAACCAAGGCGAGCTGAATATCGCAACGACAGATACTCAGGCCCGTTACGCTTTACCGCAAGTGATTAAGCCTTTTATTAAGCGCTATCCGAAAGTTAACTTACATATGCACCAAGGTACGCCATCGCAAATTAGTGAACAAGCTGCTCGCGGTGATGCCGACTTTGCCATTGCAACTGAAGCTATGCATCTGTATTCAGACTTAATTATGTTGCCTTGTTACCATTGGAACCGTTCTGTGGTGGTGACCAAAGATCATCCGTTGGCCAATCGTAAAACATTAACCATTGAAGATTTAGCTGAATTTCCGTTAGTGACTTATGTGTTTGGCTTTGATAAAGCCTCAGAAATAGAAAAATCATTTAATAAAGCCGAACTTGAGCCCAGAGTGGTATTTAGTGCTACGAGCGCTGACGTGCTAAAAACCTATGTCAGATTAGGCCTAGGTGTGGGTGTTATTGCTTCTATGGCCATTGACCCAATTATTGATAAAGACTTGGTTGCCATTGACGCAAGTCATTTATTTGCCCACAGCACCACTAAAATAGGCTTTAGACGTGGCAGCTTTTTAAGAAGTTACATGTATGACTTTATGTATAACTTCGCCCCGCATCTCACCCGTGATGTGGTAGAAAAAGCGGTTGCGTTACGTGATCAGCAATTGATTGATGAAATGTTTGCAGGCATGACGTTACCTGTTCGCTAGTTTTGAACTTGAAGGGGGCATAAGCTGTGTTCAAACAAAAAAATCTCGCGAATGCGAGATTTTTTATTTGAAGCTGATAGCAAGTTAACGTGATTTAGTCTGGTGCGTAACCATGCACACCAATCGCTTTATCATCTAAATAGGCGATGTTATCCACCATTTTTAAACGCTGTAAGCTGAACCACTTAACGACCAGTGGGTAAATAGCATGCTCTTGTTCATGTACACGTGCTGCAAGCGTATCAACATCATCTTCTTCATAAACCGGTACTTTAGCCTGCAAAATCACAGGCCCAGCGTCAAGCTGCGGAATAACAAAGTGCACACTGGCGCCATGTTCAGCATCTTTGGCATCTATGGCTCTTTGATGGGTATTTAATCCAGTGTATTTAGGCAATAAAGAGGGATGGATGTTGATCATCTTTCCCAGATATTGGCTAACAAATTCATCAGATAAAATCCGCATAAAGCCAGCAAGTACAATTAAGTCAGGTTGATATTTCTCGATGGCTTGCTTCAGGCGTTGATCATATTGGACTCGAGTTTCATCTTTGCGTGCAATAACGCAGCTAGTATCAATTTCACTCTGATGCGCACGGATTAATCCATAGGCATCAGGCTTGTTACTAATTACGCCGACTACCTCAGCACTGACATTGTCATCGCAACCATCAATAATGGCTTGTAAATTACTACCATTACCAGAGATGAGTACTAGAACACGACAGCAATCAGTCATCTAGTTAATCTCCACTTGCTCTTCGTCACCTTGGCGAGTAGCAATTTCACCGATTAACCAAGCGTTTTCACCTTCAGCTTGTAGCAAGGTTAATGCGGCATCAACTTGCTCTGCTGGTAAGGCGATTATCATGCCTACACCGCAGTTAAAGGTGCGGTACATTTCAAATTGTTCAATGTTGCCGTTTTCCATTAACCAATCGAAAACCACAGGCCACTGCCAAGAATCACCTTTGACAACTGCTTTGCAATCGTTTGGCAGTACACGAGGAATATTTTCCCAGAAGCCACCGCCAGTGATATGAGCCATGGCATGCACTTCTGTTTGTTCAAGCAGCTTTAAAAGCGGCTTAACATAAATTCTTGTTGGTTCTAACAGATGATCGATTAGCGGCTTACCGGCTAAATCTTGCTTAGGATCCGCTTTGCTTACTTCAAGTACTTTACGAATTAAAGAATAACCATTTGAATGAGGACCAGTAGAACCTAGTGCAATTAACGCATCGCCAGATTTTACTTTAGTACCATCGATAAGGTTTTCTTTTTCAGCAACACCTACACAAAAGCCTGCTAAGTCGTAATCTTCACCTTCGTACATGCCTGGCATCTCAGCGGTTTCGCCGCCAATTAAGGCACAACCAGACTGAAAACAGCCTTCTGCAATGCCATTAACAACTGAAGTTGCTGTTTCGACATCAAGCTTGCCTGTTGCGTAGTAATCAAGGAAGAATAAAGGCTCTGCACCAGATACGATTAGGTCATTAACACACATAGCAACTAAATCAACACCGACAGTGTCATGCTTTTTGTAATCAATGGCTAAACGCAGTTTTGTACCAACACCGTCAGTACCAGAAACTAATACAGGGTGTTTATATTTAGTTGGTAGCTCGCATAGCGCGCCAAAACCACCTAAATTGCCCATAACTTCAGGACGATGAGTGCGTTTTACTGCAGTTTTAATGTTATCTACTAATGCATTACCAGCATCGATATCAACGCCAGCGTCTTTGTAACTAAGTGGTGTAGGAGTAGTCACGGAGGATCCTCTAGGGTACATCGTTTTATGGGATTTTATGCGGCGATATTCTAACAGCTTGTGATCGTCGTCGAAAGCCATCATTTGGATTTATGCGCCCATGAAAACAGTTTTCTGTAATAGTTTTATTGTTTTAGCGTGAGATTGTTTGCAAATATGAAACTTTATGTTTTCTAATGAGGATAAATAAACTAAGATTTGAAGAATTTGCGAAAAATATCTCATCAATAGGAGTGCAAAAATGAAAGTCGTTGAAGTTAAACACCCGCTAATCCGCCATAAAGTGGGTTTAATGCGTGAAGCTGATATTAGTACTAAAAGATTTCGTGAGCTTGCTACTGAAGTCGGTAGTTTATTAACTTATGAAGCCACTTCTGATTTTGAAACTGAAAAAGTAACCATCCCTGGCTGGAACGGCCCTGTTGAAATTGAGCAAATAAAAGGTAAAAAGGTGACAGTGGTACCTATTCTGCGTGCTGGTCTTGGCATGATGGATGGTGTCTTAGAGCATATGCCTAGCGCTAAAATTTCAGTTGTGGGTATTTACCGTGATGAAGAAACACTTGAGCCAGTGCCATATTTTGACAAGTTAGTCAGTAATGTTGATGAGCGTGTTGCCATTGTGGTTGACCCAATGCTTGCTACTGGTGGCTCAATGATTGCGACTATCGATTTACTAAAAAGCCGTGGCTGTGTGTCTATTAAAGCATTAGTGCTTGTGGCGGCCCCTGAAGGTATTAAAGCACTAGAAGCTGCCCATCCTGATATTGAATTATACACTGCCGCTATTGATGACTGCCTAAATGAGCAAGGTTATATTTTACCTGGTTTAGGTGATGCTGGTGATAAGATATTTGGTACTAAGTAACTAACCTCTGTTACTAACATTGTTAAGCAATAAAAAGGGAGCCAATTGGCTCCCTTTTTATTGCTTATTTTATTAACTACAAAACCATCGCAGCAATCCAACCAAATGCGATTAACGGAATGTTGTAATGAATAAAGGTTGGGATAACACTGTCACGAATATGATCGTGCTGGCCATCAGCATTCAAGCCTGCTGTTGGGCCTAAGGTTGAGTCCGATGCAGGAGAGCCCGCATCACCTAATGCAGCGGCTGTGCCCACCAAGGCGATTGTAGCCGCCACTGAAAAGCCAAATGTCATTGCTAATGGAACATAAATCGTAGCAATAATTGGGATGGTAGAGAAAGAAGAGCCAATCCCCATGGTAATTAATAAGCCGACAACAAGCATCAATAGTGCGGCAAGCGCTTTATTATCGCCAATGATGTCGCCTAATGAAGTAACTAGGGTGCTGACTTCACCTGTTGATTTTACCACAGCAGCAAAACCTGCAGCTGCAATCATGATGAAGCCGATATTGGCCATCATTAGCACGCCTTGGTTAAACATATCTTGCCTCACATCCGCTTTGATAATGCCTGAGAAGCGGAAAATGAGAAAGCCCGTCAAGGCGCCAAAAATCATTGAATCAGTTTGTAGCTGCACCACTAAGGTTGCAAAAATGGCGAACAAAGAAATAACGATAGTTTTTTTGTTGATACTCACTGTTTTTTCAGTGGACTCGACATCTTTAATTTCATACTGACGTGGTTTACGGTAAGTGATAAATACCGCTATTAATAAGCCAGTGATCATTCCAAGAGCGGGTAGCATCATTGCCATTGGAATTTGCTCTTTAACAGCGCCAAGGCCGTTATTGTTTAAATTAGCTAACAAGATGTCATTTAAGAAAATACCACCAAAACCAATGGGTAAAATCATGTAGGTGGTTACTAAGCCAAAAGTGATGATACAAGCCACTAAGCGGCGATCAATGTTGAGCTTACTTAATACATGTAATAGTGGCGGAATTAAAATGGGAATAAAGGCGATATGAATAGGCAAAATATTTTGCGAGCTAATGGCCATGATTAATATTGACGCTAAGATCAACCAACGAACCACTAAGGTATTGGTGCTGTTTGGTTCTTTTCCCACTTTTTTAATGATGTTGTGGGAAATGAGCGTGGTTAAACCTGAGTGTGATAGCGCAGCAGCAAAGGCACCTAAAAGTGCATAACTTAACGCAATTTGCGCTCCGCCACCGAGACCATTATTAAAAGCTGTGATGGTTTGATGTATATCTAATCCACCAAATAGGCCAGCCGCGAGGGCACTAATGGTGAGCGCGATGACAACATTCACACGCATAAGACTTAATGCGAGCATTAAGGTGACAGCAATTACGACGGCATTCATATTAATTAATTCTTATTGAGTTGTGTTTTAGATAATTATTCTGAGCTTATTCTTATCTGTATAGGTATACATGTCCAGTTTATCTCTAACGAGTTTAAATGTTTTGCCTGCTTGTGATTGGGGTTTATGATTCTTGTAACAAGGCTTGTGAGGATGTTATTTTTATTCTTCATGTCACAGAATCTTTTTAATATGGAGCATTTATCAGCAGCTGAAATATTTTTCAGCATAAAGGGCTTATCTCTTTTATCAATAACGGGTAAGGTATAGCTCAAATATGAGAACAATATATCTATTTAGGTATGCATTAATGCGAGCTATCTCGCATATTGCTGCAGTTCGGGTATAATGCCATCCAGATTAACAGGCATTGTTTTAAATTTTTTCAATCCATAGATGGAGATATAAAATGAGCGTATTAGTAGGCCGTCCGGCCCCAGATTTTACTGCCGCTGCGGTTCTTGGTACTGGTGAAATCGTTGATAGCTTCAACCTAGCGACTGCTATTAAAGGTAAGCAAGCTGTTGTTTTCTTTTACCCACTTGATTTCACTTTCGTGTGTCCTTCTGAGTTGATCGCATTTGATCACCGTATTGAAGAATTCACTAAACGCGGTGTTGAAGTTATTGGTGTTTCAATTGACTCTCAGTTCTCACACAACGCTTGGAGAAATACTTCAGTAGATAAAGGCGGTATTGGTGAAGTTAACTACACGTTAGTTGCTGACGTTAAGCATGAAATCTGTAAAGCTTACGATGTTGAGCATCCAGAAGCTGGTGTTGCTTTCCGTGCGTCTTTCTTAATCGACAAAGAAGGTCAAGTCCGCCATCAAGTTGTTAACGATCTACCACTAGGCCGTAACGTTGATGAAATGCTACGTATGATCGATGCATTACAATTCCACGAAGAGCACGGTGAAGTTTGTCCTGCTGGTTGGGAAAAAGGCGACAAGGGTATGACTGCAACCACTGAAGGTGTTGCTTCTTACTTAAAAGATAATTCTGACCAGCTTTAAGTAATTAGCTAGTTAGATCTAAAAAAGCTGCCCAATGGCAGCTTTTTTGTTATTGGGACTTAATTAGTCCACAGTTTCTCTTTTTTAAAGCTGTTATATTTTTGCAAACAGCTAACATGCATGACTACTGAGCTGTAGGTGTTATCGCAGTCACAGCACTGGTATCAAGCTCTGCAGAAGAATCTTCAGTGTCTTCTGCAACTGGCATAGGCCAGCCACCTAACGCTTTCCATCGATTGACGATATAGCAAAAAAGTTCAGCAGTACGTTCAGTATCATATAAGGCGGAATGCGCTTCTTTATTATCAAAATCAATGCCGGCCATTTTACAGGCTTTGGCTAATACCGTATGACCAATAGCAAGACCTGCAAGAGTTGCGGTGTCAAAGGTCGCAAAAGGGTGGAATGGCGACCGTTTTAAATCATTTCGCTCAATGGCTTTATTTACAAAGCCAATATCAAATGCTGCATTATGGGCAACGATAATACAGCGATGACAGTCAGCAGCTTTTTGCGCTTTTTTAACCATCTTGAATATTTCTAGAAATGCTTGTTTTTCGTCAATAGCACCACGTAATGGATTGGTTGGATCAATCCCATTAAATGCTAAGGCTTCTGGTTCAAGATTGGCACCTTCAAAAGGCTCGATATGAAAGTGAATGGTTTTATCCAATTCGATTACGCCATCATCATTCATTTTAAGGGTGGTGACAGCTATTTCTAGCAACGCATCAGTTGCAGCATTAAATCCCGCAGTCTCGACATCGATAACTACAGGGAAGTAACCTCTAAAGCGGTGTTTGAATTTGTTTGCGTCGCAGATATCGCTCATTAAAAACCTCATTCTTCATTCTGGCGGCTATTATGCTAAAACTGCGCCTCGGTGTCATGTTTGATCGGCGAATAATTCTGCTAAAGGAAAATTAAATACTGCCGATAAAAAATATGTGATCAGCAATCGGGATGTTTTTATGTGGCGTAAATTACTTTTAGTAAGCAGTTTTTGTTTTGTATCTTCAGCACAAGCTGATTTACAACAATATGTTGCGTCTCTTGATGACTCTATGTGGCGCCTAAGCGAAAATAGCCCGATAGAGTGTCGGCTTGAACATGACATCCCTGCATACGGCAAAGCTATTTTCACTAGTCGTGCTGGTAAAGACTTAAATTTGAACTTTAGTCTTGATATGTGGAATAAACCCGATCAAATCACCGAGGCGCAACTGATAAGTAAAGCGCCCCAATGGCGCCCAGGCGTTAATGCAAAAGAGATCACCACCTTAACTTACCATAAGCAGTTTAACGGTGAAGTGCCACGTAAAGCAGCTTGGTCGATGCTGACTGAATTAAGTAAAGGCATGCAGCCGACTTTTTATTATGCTGATTGGTATAACCGCACTGATAAAGTCGCGGTAGGGTTATCAGCAGCTAATTTTGGTGGTGAATATCGTCAATTCCGTTCTTGTTTGGCTACGCTATTACCTTATAGTTTTGACGATATCGCATTTACTGTACTTAACTATGAAGCAGGCGGCACCGCATTAACCCGTTTCTCTAAGCTTCAATTAAACCGAGTGCAGGAATACTTATCTTATGACTCTGATGTTGAGCTAGTGTTTGTTGACGCTTATACCGATAGTTATGGTGGGCGTTCGGTTAACCAAAGGGTATCGGATAGACGGGCCGATTCTGTGGCTGATTTATTAGTTGCCAGTGGCATTGAGCAAAGCAGAATCCATAAAACCGGTCACGGTGAAAGACGCCATGTTGCATCGAATCAACTCTCTGAAGAAAGAGATCGTAACCGTCGAGTAGTGATTAAAATTTCTAAAACGATTTAACCTACAGATGATAAATTTTCTAATTGGCTTAGTCGGGTGATTAGGCCTTTTTTGTCTCTACTATTTCTGTATTATTCTCGAAAAATAGGCAAAAAAATACCCGCTTAAAGTAAGCGGGCAAACAATTTGTATTCACAAATTCAAGGAAGGAAGTCAAGCATAAGAACCAGGGATAAGTTGAGGTATTGGGATACATCAACTAGAAGTTCTTGGTTTTCTATAACTCAGTAAGCTATGTCAACTTAATAAGCTATGTCCTGAAAACAAGGCGTATATTAGAGACTTTGCTCTAAGCTGACAAACTAGAAAAATTTCGACTTCGCATTAAAAAAACTAATGTGACTTTAGGTTGAGCTTTAGCGTTTAAGCACCCATTTATGAAGTAATAGCGCTATAAGTAAATGAATAATCATCTGGCGTGCATATTTAGTCGAAAGTGTGCGGTATTGGATGATAATCAATTGTTAAGTTATTCAATTAAAGTACCTGGCTAATTATTTTTATTCGAAATTATCTTGTGATAAGCCTATGAAATAGTCTTGTAATCCCTAAATAAATACAGATTTTCGCAATAATTATATTTTGAGGTATATTACTTTCAGGCATGAAGCCACAATGCAAAAGAAGGTTGCTTAAAATGATAATAAAAATGCCCTTATTACAGGGTTCACTACTCTCCATTGTCCTTGGAACTGCACTTACTGCTTGTCAACACGCACCAGACTCTACGGTAGAACAAGTCACAAGTACCACTAAATATTCTTATCCAAATACAGTCGAACAAGATTTGGTTGAAACACTACACGGTGTGAGTGTTGCCGATCCTTTCAGACATTTAGAGCAAAATACACCAGAAACTGAACAGTGGGTTAAACAACAACAAGATTTTGGTAGCCAGTATTTAAATAACATTAACAACAAGCAAGCTGTGGTTGATCGCATTACAGCATTATGGAATTTTGAGAAAGTGTCAGCGCCATTTGAAAATGGCTCAAATACTTTTTTCTATCAAAATGACGGGTTGCAGTCACAGTCTGTGTTGTATGTAACTGATAAAGCTGGCAATACCAAAGAATTACTTAACCCCAATACACTTTCTGAAAACGGTACCGTTGCGCTATCTGGTGTTTCGGTCAGTAATGACGGTAAAACACTGGCCTACGGCGTTTCAAAATCTGGATCTGACTGGCAGCAGTGGCAGTTCATTGATATTGCCTCAGGCGCAGCGCTGGCCGATAAACTGCAGTGGATTAAGTTTTCAACCGCCACGTGGGACGCCAATAACCAAGGTGTTTATTATTCTCGCTATGATGCACCAGCCGGTGGCGATGCACTTGCTGATGTCAATTTTAATCAAAAAGTGTATTACCACAAAATTGGTACCCAGCAAGCTGAAGATATACTTATTTATGAGCGCCCACAAAACAAAGATTGGGGCTTTGGGGCTGAAATAACCGAAAAGGGCGACTACTTATTAATAACTGTCTCTCAAGGCACTGATAGCCGCAATCGGTTCTTCTATAAGTCACTGCAATCTGCTGATGCTGAAGTGGTTGAGTTAATCACCGATTTAGAAGCTCAATATGTTTTCCTTGGTAATGATGAAGAGCATTTCTATTTTAAGACAGATTTAGATGCGCCAAATGGAAAAGTCATTGAGATAAATATTAATCGTCCAGAAAAAAAACATTGGCAAACAATTATCCCTGAGTCTAGCGATCCCATTAACGATATTGCGATTGTCCATGATCATTTTGTAGTGAGTTATCTACATGATGTATTAGGTAAAGTATCGATATACGGTTTAAATGGCACCAAAAGGCAAGATGTTGCGCTTCCAGGTAAAGGCCGTGTTTTAGGACCATACGGAAAACGCAGTAAAGATTATTTCTATTTTGCCTTCAATAGCTATGTGCAACCGCAAACGATTTATAAATTTGATTTTAGAAGCGGTGAAACCAGTTTATATAATCAGCCTAAAGTTTCGTTTAATCCCGATGACTACGTTTCTGAGCAAGTGTTTTATACCAGTAAAGATGGCACCCGTATTCCAATGATGGTGTCTTATAAAAAAGGGGTAACCCTTAATGGCGACAACCCTACACTGCTCTATGCCTATGGTGGCTTTTCGATTTCGATGACACCACGTTTTAGCCCTGCAAATATTGCTTGGCTTGATATGGGCGGAATATATGCCGTTCCTAATATCCGCGGCGGGGCAGAATATGGCGAAAGTTGGCATCAAGCAGGCATGTTCGATAAAAAGCAGAATGTGTTTGATGACTATTATGCTGCTGCGGAATACCTGATTGATAATGGTTACACCAACAAATCAAAGTTAGGCGCTTATGGTCGCAGTAATGGTGGTTTATTGATGGGCGCGGTATTAACACAGCGACCTGATTTATTTGCCGCAGTACTGCCAGCGGTCGGTGTGCTAGATATGCTACGGTTTCAGAAGTTCACCATAGGTTGGGCCTGGGTCAGTGAATATGGCAGCGCGGATGTGGCTGAGCAATTCCCTGCATTATTAGCTTACTCTCCGTATCATAATGTCAAACCTGGGAATTATCCTGCCACTATGGTGATGACAGCAGATCATGATGACCGCGTTGTGCCACTGCATAGCTTTAAATTTGCAGCTATGATGCAAAAACATCAACAAGCAAACAAGCCGGTGATTATGCGTATTGAGTCCAATGCTGGTCATGGCTCTGGTAAACCTACTGCCATGAAAATTGATGAAGCTGCAGATATATACAGTTTCTTGTGGCACAGTTTTGGTTTAGCCATTCCCGCTAAAATTCATTAGTGATAATTTATGTTGAGATTACTATCTTGAAAGGCCTAGATTTACAGCCTATTCGTGATGTTAATCTCAATTTTTATGTTACCTAAATGTAACTGCAAAAGGCGCTAACATTAAACTTTATTCATTTGCCGCTAATATCTCTGCAAAAGCCATATTTTAATGCCAAATTAAGTCTTAAACCCTAAAATAATCCCCGTTTTGCTAGGTCGCTTTGTTCACAAGCGTGGTGGTACTCGGTATAGTAAGCCATCTTTTATTACGCAAAATTCACAATCGCTAATTATGTTTACATGGCCTATTTCTATTTATTATGAAGACACCGATGCTGGTGG
This sequence comes from Shewanella sp. 3_MG-2023, assembly GCF_030548765.1. NCBI lineage: Bacteria > Pseudomonadati > Pseudomonadota > Gammaproteobacteria > Alteromonadales > Shewanellaceae > Shewanella > Shewanella sp. 3_MG-2023. Next base: position 47,887 of record NZ_JAUOSH010000032.1, read on the forward strand.
TGTTGTTTATCATTCGAATTATTTAAACTTTTTCGAACGTGCTCGCACAGAGTGGTTAAAAGCTATGGGAATAAAGCAAACTGAATTGTTAGCTAATGACATTGCTTTTGTGGTGAAACATGCTGAGCTAGACTTTAAAGTTGCAGCAAGATTCGAGCAGAACTTAATTGTTGAATCTGAGCTGACAGAATTAAAAAAAGCTTCGCTGATATTTAAACAGCGATTGCTAGATGATAATGGTGTTAGCTATTGTGAAGCCACTATTGTTGTCGCTTGTATTGCTTTATCTCGAATGAGACCTAGGGCTATTCCATCCAATATTGTGCAGGAGTTTAATCGTGCAAGCTGAAATTTCTTTTATCGGTCTTTTTTTAGAGGCAAGTCTTCTCGTTAAGTTAGTGATGCTAACCTTATTATGTTTATCTATTGCCTCGTGGGCGGTAATCATTCAGCGCCGTAAATTGCTCAATTCAGCCCGCGCTAAATCAATAAAATTTGAAGATACTTTTTGGTCTGGTGTGGATTTGAATAAACTTTACAAAGAGTTGTCAATTCGTGGTGAATCATTGACAGGCCTTGAAGCATTATTTGTCGCAGGCTTTAAAGAGTACTCTCGCTTGAGTTCAGCAAACAGTAAGTCTCCTGAAGCTGTTATGGACGGCACATCAAGGGCTATGCGAGTCAGTTTATCCCGTGAAGTTGAAAAACTTGATACTCATTTACCTTTATTAGCCACAATCGGTTCAACCAGCCCTTATATCGGCCTGTTCGGTACAGTATGGGGCATTATGAATTCATTTATTGCATTGGGCACAGTAGAAAATGCCACTTTAACTATGGTAGCGCCGGGTATTGCTGAAGCTTTGATCGCGACAGCTATGGGGTTATTTGCTGCTATTCCAGCTGTTATTGCCTATAACCGTTTCTCGACACAAGTAGAAAAACTTGAAATGGCCCACGTTAACTTTATGGAAGAATTTTCTAACATATTACAACGCCAAGCCTACAGCGAGAAGGAATCGGTGTAATGTATCAACGCAAGCGCCGCCGTCCAGTTGCCGAAATTAATGTTGTACCCTATATCGACGTAATGTTGGTGCTGCTTATTATTTTTATGGTGACAGCGCCAATTGTTTCACAAGGCGTAAAGGTGGAACTACCTCAAGGTAAAGCTGAACCATTATCGGCAGAAAGCAAACCGCCTATCGTTGCCTCAATTGATGAGTTTGGTGAATACTTTCTGAATGTGGGCAGCGGATCAAATAACGATCCACTCTCATTGGATGAAATTTCAGTGCAAGTGGGTGCAATGATCCAGCTTGAGCCAGAAAGACCTGTAGTTGTAAAAGCCGATCGTCGCATAGCATATGAAAACGTGATTCAACTCATGGTCAGCTTACAAGGTGCGGGTGTGCCTGCGGTGGGCTTAATGACTGATTCGCCTGAGGAGTAGTTTGGTGGCTGTTAAATCTGAATTAACTTTACCCGTTGTTATTTCTGCCGGCATTCATATTGGGGTAATCGTGGTGCTTGCTTTAGGCATTAGTTTTGAAGATAAACCTAAACATTTACCACAAACTCAATCTGAACCCATCGTTCAGGCCGTTGTGGTTGATCAGCAGCGTATTAATGACCATGCTGAAAAACTTAAACAACAACGAAGCGATGCCGAGCGAAAAGAAAAACAACGTCAAGCTGAAATCGATAGGCAAGCGCGCAAAGCTAGAGAAGAAGTGCGAAAAGAACAAGAACGTATTAAGCAGCTTGAAATTCAACGTAAGCAAAAAGAGCAAGAAACCATAAAAGCCAATAATGCCGCTAAGGCTGCGCAGCAAAAAGAAGCTGCAGAAAAAGCCAAAGCAGAAAAGGCCGCTGAACTTCGTAAACAGCAAGAAGCGCAGCGTATAGCTGCAGAGAAAAAAGCTGAAGAAAAGCGCCAGCGTGAAGAAGCTGCAGCTGCTAAAAAGCGTGAAGAAGACAGAAAACGTAAAGAAGAAGCTGAACGTAAACGTAAAGCCGAAGAGGCTGAGCGTGCTCGCCAGGAAAAAGAAATGGCAGATGCAATGGCTGCTGAGCAAGTTGCCTTATCTGCAACCCGTAATAAACAGGTTGTATCTGAGGTAAACAAGTATACCGCGATGATTAAATCAACTATCCAACGTAATTTGGTTGTTGATGAGTCAATGCGTGGTAAAAGTTGCCGCGTGTTAATTCGATTAGCGCCAGATGGCTTTGTTACCGCGAGTCAAACATTAAGTGGCGATCAAGTTGTTTGTCGTGCAGCGAAAGCTGCGATAAATAAAGCAGGGCGGTTACCGGTTTCTTCTGAAGCTGATGTGTATAACAAAATGAAAGAAATTAATTTAACCGTATCACCGGAATTTAATTAAAGGGGTCACATGAAGATTTTGGCAAAATGGTTAACACTATTTGTAGTTCTTGTAAGTAGCAGTGCGAATGCCGCATTAGATATCGTTATTACTGAAGGTGTTGATGCTGCAAGACCTATCGCGGTTATGCCGTTTGTATGGCAAGGTACAGGGCCAGCACCTGAGCGTATCAGTGATGTGGTGACCAGTGACTTAGCTCGCAGTGGCACATTTAGTCCGCTTGATGCGCGCAGTTTACCGCAAGCAAATATCAGCACTGTGAAAGAATTTACCTCTCAAGTGTGGAATTCAACGGCATCTGAAGCGTTATTAGTGGGCTCAATTAAGCCTTATGGCAATAATCAATATTTGGTGAGTTTTGATCTGATTGATTTAGTCAAAGCCCAGCTACAAACTGATAAAGGCCCAATGAAAAACAGTGAACTACTGCTTGAGAGCCGTGAAACTGTTATCAGTGAAGCACAGTTTAGACAATATGGTCACCGCATTAGTGACATTGTTTATGAAAAACTAACCGGTATTCGTGGGGCGTTTTTAAGTCGAGTCGCTTATGTTGTCGTTAAACAAGGTGAAAAATCTCCTTACCATTTGATGATTGCCGACTATGATGGTTATAACGAGCAAATGTTACTTCGCTCGCCAGAGCCGTTAATGTCACCAAGTTGGTCACCAGATGGCAGACGTTTAGCTTATGTGAGCTTTGAAAACCGTAAAGCGGAAATCTTTGTGCAAGATATTTATACCCAAGAGCGTACTAAAGTCAGTTCTCATCAGGGTATTAATGGCGCACCGAGTTTCTCACCAGATGGTAAAAAGCTTGCTGTGACACTATCTAAGGATGGTCAGCCTGAAATTTACGTAATCGATATTGCCAGTAAAGCGATAAAGCGCATTACTAATCATTATGCTATCGATACTGAAGCATCGTGGATGCCAGATGGAGAGTCACTTATTTTTACCTCTGAGCGCGGCGGAAAACCGCAAATTTACCAAGTGAAACTCAGCACAGGTAAAATTTCACGTATGACCTTTGAAGGCGAGTGGAACTTAGGTGGCACGATCACTCCAGATGGTCGCAGTATGATTTTTGTAAACCGTACTAACGGAAAATACAATATTGCACGAATGGACTTGCAAACCCGTTTTATGCAAGTGCTGACATCAACGACCCTTGATGAGTCGCCAAGTATTGCACCAAATGGCACCATGGTTATTTATGGTACTACACACCAAGGCAAGCAAGTGCTCGCTGCGGTGTCTATGGATGGACGATTTAAAGCAAGATTACCCGCAGGTCAAGGTGAAGTTAAATCACCAGCCTGGTCACCATTTTTATAATATTAATAAGGATTTCCAATGAATCTGAATAAGTTGTTTAAAGCTATGTTAGTTGTTGTACCTGTTATGGCATTAGGTGCATGTAGCACAACTTCAGAATCTGAAACCGATGCAAGTGGTTCTACAAGTGGCTCAACCACAACTACTGGCGGTGAATACGGTTCTGGTGGTGTTGAAACAGGAGGCGTTGCACCAATCTTAACGCCTGAAGAGCAACAACGCGTAGAGCAAGAAGAATTACGCGCTCAAAATATCATTTATTTTGATTTTGACCGCAGTGAAGTACAAAGCGAAAACGCTGCCATTATTCAAGCTCATGGCAATTACTTAGTTGAGCATCCAAATGTTCGTGTATTAATTGAAGGTCATGCTGATGAGCGTGGTACACCTGAATACAATATTGCTTTAGGTGAAAGACGCGCTAAAGCTATTGCGAAATACCTTCAAAGTATGGGTGTACAACCAAGTCAAATGAGTGTTGTTAGTTATGGTGAAGAAAAGCCATTAGATTTCTCTCGAAGCGAGAGTGGTTTTGCTAAAAACCGTCGTGGTGTTTTAGTTTACTAATCATCGCGGTTGAACTGACGTAATAGGAAGGCCAGCACTTGTTGGCCAGTTTAGGAGTTTATTGATGAAACATGCTGTTTTATTTGCTGCAATGTTTTTTGCTGCTGGTGCCACTGCTGCGCCAGCGCCGGTGCAAGATCTTGCTGGTGGTTCAAATGACGATCGTATATCTCGTCTCGAGCGTATCATTAAAGCAAAACAACAAACGGAATTTGAAGCGCAGCAGCGTTTAGATACTTTGCAACGTGAAGTGTTAGATTTGCGAGGCATTACTGAGCAGCAAGACTATCAAATTAGTCAAATGTTACAGCGTCAACGTCAGTTGTATGAAGAAATTGCTAATTTATCAGCTAGTGCCGCGGCGACTACGGTTACCGTTGCTGAAAATAATGCCGCTTCAGCAGGCCCATCTAGCTTAGGTGAAACTGCAAGTTACGAGCAAGCGGTGAATTTAGTGCTTAAAGAGCGTAAGTACGATGAGGCTATTCCTGCTTTTAGTGATTTTATTAAGCAATACCCTGATTCCACTTATGCAGCAAATGCAAATTATTGGTTAGGGCAACTGTTGTTTAATAAAGGTACCTTTACTGAAGCGAAGCAAGCTTTTGATGCAGTGGTCACTAAATATCCTAATTCTAATAAGCGTGGTGATAGTTTAGTTAAGTTAGGCATGATTGCTGAAAAAGAAGGTGATAAAGCTACCGCAACTGCTTTTTACAATCGAGTGCTTAAAGAATACACAAATAGTGCATCGGCACGTTTAGCACAGCAACAATTGTCTGCGTTGTAACCCTAATTTAACCTAAAAACAGCCTCTTAGTTTGTTTTTAGTGCAAACGGCAAAAAAACGCTAAATTGCGCTTGCATGAGCAAATGAAAAAGGTATTATAGGCGCCCTCAGAACGGAGCGACGTTCTGGGGTCATTTGAATGAGTTAGATTAACTTATTTTGATGGCAGATTGATTGAATACTATTTATAGGCTTCAATTATTCTGAAAGCTTTAAGATGGGTCGTTAGCTCAGTTGCTTGTTCAAAACAGACAGTTGGCTTTTGTTCCAATCAAGACTTTAGTGTTGATAAAACCAAGATGGGTCGTTAGCTCAGTTGGTAGAGCAGTTGGCTTTTAACCAATTGGTCGAAGGTTCGAATCCTTCACGACCCACCACTTCTCTGAAAGTGAGATTGCCTGTTAGGCTTTAATTCAGACGTAACCCATCGTTACGTAAAACCCAGATGGGCCGTTAGCTCAGTTGGTAGAGCAGTTGGCTTTTAACCAATTGGTCGAAGGTT
>NZ_JAUOSH010000033.1:0-52734 GCF_030548765.1 Shewanella sp. 3_MG-2023
GCCAGAGCCAGAGCCAGAGCCAGAGCCAGAGCCAGAGCCAGAGCCAGAGCCAGAGCCAGAGCCAGAGCCAGGGCCAGAGCCAGAGCCAGAGCCAGAGAATAAACCTATTACAGCGGCTTTACCTGCAACAGGTGCATGGGCAAGTGATGCATTTACGGCTTTAGTTTGCCAATATGATGCAAGTGCTGAACTACAGGCCCAGCATCTGAGTTTACTCAGTATTATTAGTCACAGTTACAAGTTACGTAAACAAGCTGATTACTGCCAATACGGCGCAGGTTTGACCCAGCGTTATCAGTTAGCTTATCAACAGTATCGCCAGCAAAACGCCACTGCTGCAGATGATAAAGGCATAGGCTTTATGCAATTATCAACCATGCTCAATGATACTAAGCAATTTGATAAAGCCATTGAAGTCTGTCAGCAGGCCATTGATTATCAATTAACAGATGGAACTGTTACCGGTTTTGAAGGTCGAATTAAGCGTATCGAGAAAGCAAAATCTAAAGCGAGTAATTAAGTGAATTGAATAAGACTAGGTAATTGGCTTTAACCATGATTTAGGTTATTAGGTTTTACCATGATCTAGTACAATGGCACTATCGTATGGAAAAGCGGACTTAGGTTCGCTTTTTTATTGCCCTAAAAGTGTTGGAACTGAATGTAGCTACTGGAATCCTGTAGCTAAATATTGAGATTAAAAGTGCAACTTAGGGTGAAAATAAGCATGCTTAAAGAGGTTTAAATGATGAATCGTAAAATGCGTAATACGCTGTTTTTATTCATGGCTATCATGGGGCTAACCGGCTGTATTCGTACCCCAGAATGGACACTGTTTTATTATGCGGATGAAGCCAAAGCGCCGCAGCAACCCATCAACGCCAAATTTATAGCAGGTTATTACGATACGCTTGAACAATGCCAAGCTAAAGCCAAGGGCATGCTGAGATTAAGCGGCAAAAACAGCCATCCACTGGATGCTAACCAGCTAGAAAATGCCACCGCAATACCGGTTGCCATTGATAAAGGCTATCAATGCAAACAGTTATGCCAAGTCAATGATGACAATGTCATTATCTGTCAATAAAACCTTGCCAGTAGTGAGTTATTAGCCTTCGCCATCAGGCTATTGTAGACCCAAGGAACAGGTTAAATGCAGTTTAAACAGGATTATTTTGAACAACTGGAAGGCTTTTATTCGCAGGTCTATCCATTGCCTATCAGTCAACCCCATTGGCTGGCTTGGAGTGATGACGCCGCCAAATTAATTGGCGCGCAAAGAGGCCAACTTAACGCCCAAGGTGATGATGAATTACTGCTGCAACTGTCAGGTAATCACGCTATGCCTGGGGCAAGTTACTATGCGCAAGTTTACAGTGGCCATCAATTTGGTGGTTATAGCCCACGATTAGGGGACGGGCGCTCAATTATTCTCGGCGAAGCGCAGGCAAACCCTAATGCTACAAGTAAAACAGCTAATAACGCGTCAGCTTGGGATGTGGCCTTAAAAGGGGCTGGGCCAACACCTTATTCTCGCAGTGGTGATGGTCGGGCGGTTATGCGTTCCGCGGTAAGGGAGTTTTTAGCATCCGAGGCCTTGGCGGCATTATCGATTCCGACCACCCGAGCATTAGCGGTGATTGGCTCTGACTTACCGGTATGGCGTGAATCACAAGAAACTGCGGCGATTACAGTGCGTTTAGCCAAAAGCCATATTCGTTTTGGTCACTTTGAGTATTTTTGCCATAGCGACCAAGGTGGTAAAGATAAACTAATTCAGTTACTAAACTTCACCATTAAGCAGCATTACCCGCATTTAACTCAAGATTATCAAGGCTATAAAGCCTGGTTTACCCAAGTAGTAAAAGATACTGCTATTTTAATCGGCCACTGGCAAGCGGTAGGCTTTGCTCATGGGGTACTTAATACTGATAACATGTCGATTCTTGGTGACAGCTTTGATTTTGGCCCATTTGCCTTTTTAGATACTTTTAAAGAAGACTTTATTTGTAATCACTCCGATCCCCAGGGCCGTTATGCCTTTGGTCAGCAACCTGGCATTGGCCTGTGGAACCTGCAACGTTTAGCCCAAGCATTAACGCCCGTCATTGAGTCAGATGATTTAGTGGCTGTGCTGAATACTTATCAAGCTGAGTTAGTGCAGCAATATTTACTGCTCATGCGCGCTAAAATGGGCTTGAGTGTCAGTGAGCAAACCACGGCGCAAGCCCAAGAGCAAGATAAAACCGACTTAGATCTCATTGGCCGATTTTGCCATGTGTTACAGCATAATTTATTGGACTATACCAATACTTTCAGGGCGTTTGGTCAGTTAGACATAACCAGTGTCCACGCCAATATTAGTGATGAGATAATCGATAGACCCAAATTTGACGACTGGTATAAAAGTTATCAGCAGCGGGTTGGAAAGGTTGATGATATTGACCAATGGCAAGCACAGCGTAATAGTGTGAATCCCAAGTATATTTTACGCAACTACTTAGCCCAAGAAGCCATAGTGGCGGTGGAAGAAGGCGACAATAGTAAATTGTTAGAGCTGCATACTCTGTTAACTCAGCCCTATGCTGAGCAACCAGAATTAGACCATTATGCCAATAGACCACCCCAATGGGGACAAGGCTTAATCATGTCTTGTAGTAGCTAGTCAGTCATAGTAACAAGGTATTTAAGCAACTTATTTAAAGGAACATCATGTTATTGCGTTCGGTGCAATTAGATAAAGCCTCGCTGAGCATTTTAATTTCAGCAGAAATAGATTTTGAGCAGTTTGAAGCGTTTGCTGAGCCCTTAGCCTTGGCAATGGATTGTGATATTCGCGATCGCTTATGGGGCGCAGATAGGCACCAATGGCAGCTTAATTTTGAAGGCAGTCAGCTGTGGCTTAACTATGAGTTTTACGGCGATATTTGTTGGATATCAACGGAAGTAGAAGCCGATCTTGAAGTGCTAGAATATTTAATCACCTTGCTACAACCGCTGATCACTGCCAATGCGGTAAAGGATACACATGAATAATGACAATGCTGACAACGACTATCTAGATAATGACGAAGATATCGATAGTCAGGAAAAGTCGGGTAATGTAATAGAAGCGGAATCACATCTTAACGATATCGCGCCAAAGGCTAGTGCTGACGAGGCTTGCTTTCATTATCAAGCCTTAACGCCTGATTTAATTCTCGATGCCATTGAGAGTGTTAACATCTATCCTGAAACGGGGTTGCTGGCGTTAAATAGTTACGAAAATCGGGTGTATCAATTTCGCTGCGATCGCGGTAATCGTTATGTGGTGAAGTTTTATCGCCCCCATCGCTGGAGTGATAATCAAATTCAAGAGGAGCATGATTACGCACTCGCGTTAGCTGCTGAAGATATCCCCATTGCAGTACCTGTGATTGTTGAGGGTAAAACCCTGCATGAATTTAAAGGTTATCGTTTTACTTTATTTCCCTCTATTGGTGGCCGCGCATTTGAGGTGGATAACCTTGATCAACTTGAAGCAGTTGGTCGCTTTATTGGCCGGATACATCAATATGCTAGTAAAGAGAGCTTTCAATATCGTGAGCCCTTAAGCTGCCAAATTTTAGGGGATGATGCGCTGCAATATTTACAGCAGTCAGGGCAAGTGCCTGAGGCCATTAGTCAGCAGTTTTTCACTGTCACGCAGCAAGTGTTGGCCAAGGCCAAGTTTGTATTGGCGCAGCATCAATTTCCGACATTACGGCTTCATGGTGATTTGCATCCAGGCAATATTTTATGGACCCCAGATGGCCCAGGTTTTGTTGACTTAGATGATGCTCGCCAAGGACCTGCGGTGCAAGATATTTGGATGATGCTCACTGGTGATAGAGCCCAACGGTTATTACAGCTAGATGTATTACTTGAAGGCTATGAGGAGTTTTGTGATTTTGACCACAAGCAACTTAAGCTGATTGAGCCGCTGCGGGCATTGAGAATGATCCATTACAATGCCTGGCTAACAAAACGCTGGCAAGATCCTGCTTTTCCAAGGAACTTTCCATGGTTTGGTGATATCAAATACTGGGAACAGCAAACATTAGCGTTTAAAGAGCAACTTTCAGCGCTGGATGAAGAGCCATTAAGCTTGATGAGTTTTTAATTGAGTAATTGGCAAACCATAACGTAGATTGTTACAAATGATCCTGATAAGGTCTTGAGCATAAGAGATAATCTACATTATTATAGATTTAGATAAATTAGCGTTAACTATGCTACGGCATAATTGAGATTGCATACTAAAGGAAACAAGATGAAAAAAGCATTATTAATGGCTGCAGCGTTACTATTAGCCCCAATGGCGGCAACCGCAGCAGACTATAAAGAAGGTGTGCACTACACTGTGATTAACGAAGGCCCAGCCACATCAAAGCCTGAAATTACTGAGTTTTTCTCATTCTTTTGCGGGCATTGTTACAACTTCTCAAAAACTGTAGTACCAAAAATTGAAGCGACCCTTCCAGAAGGTGTGGCTTTTAATCAGGCACACGTTGAGTTTATTGGCGCAGATATGGGCGTAGAAATGTCACGTGCTTTCGCTATTGCTCATCAGCTCAATGTTGAAAAGAAAGTTGAACCAGCTATTTTTGCTGCAATCCATGACAAAAAGCAACGCTTCACCAACTTAAATGATATCCGTATGGTGTTTATTGCTAACGGTGTTGACGGTAAAGATTTTGATGCAGCAGCTAAGTCTTTCATGGTGAATGCGCAAATGTCTAAAATGAAGCGTGATACTCAGAATGCAAAAATTTCTGGTGTGCCTTCGTTAGTGGTTAACGGTAAATACCGTGTTGAGACAGGTGCGATTAAGTCTTACGATGAGCTATTAGACATCGCTTATTACTTAGCGACAGCTGACAAGTAACATGAGGGTTTAACCTCCCACGTGACAAAAGGAGCCAATGGCTCCTTTTTTTGTATCTTTAATTTATTAGTGGCTGAAAAAGAGCAAAAAAAAACCGCATGTTTTAAAATTTGCATTTTAAAACAGTGCGGTGTTGAGCCAATTGGCTCGTTATTTACCCTGAGTAACGAAGTCACTTTACCAAGGTGTCAAAAAAATGGCAAGCGTCATTTTACTGGCTTGTTACATTTTGTTTACATTGATTTATTTTGAAGCGGAAAAAGATCGATTTTAATGAAACTCTTTTGCGGTTTTTTTGTCCAACTTTGAGTTGTAAAATGAAATATAGCCAAAGGAGTCTCCATGAGAAGGTTTCCGGTATATGCACCTAAACTCATCGTTAAACATGCGCGAATTTTTTTTACTGGGGTGATTTGGGTAAAAGACTTAGGGTGTTTAGAGTTTAGAAAGGGGCGTTTTTTAATGCCGAAAAAAAGCCTGCCAAAAGTAAAGCAGGCTGTTTCTGAGCTTAACCAAATGCTAGTAGCTCAGCATGTTGAAACTAACACAGTTTAGCTTTCGCTATTGAGTAAGCCGACAAGGCCATTCACTTTATCGTTCCAAGAGTTTAGGTCTTGTTGCAATTGCTGATTAGTCTCAGTCAATTGAGCATTCTTTTGCTTCTCTTCTTCAAGCTCCATTTTTAGTAGCTCTGCATTTTCAAGAGTTGCCTGGATTTTGGCTTCCAGTTGGGACAGTAATTCAAGGCTCATATCGGGAGTCCTAATAGTTTCTGGATGGAATGCTGATTCTAGCAGTGACTGGGGTTTAAGGAATAGCCAAATTCGTTAAGTGGTTAAAAAAAGAACGACTTTGGCTACTATTTTGTAAGCTTTATCCATCTGTCAGTGTGAGTGGCTTGTTTTAAGCTAAAAACCGCCACATCCTGTGCTTTTTCAGTGAAATGATAAAACTTTATTTGTTGCGGTTTACCATGCTTTAACGGCTAATTTTATGGTTTTAATTATTGTGAACTTCGATTGACGCTTAATTGTGCTCCACTTTATCCATTTGCTTGACATTACATCTGATGATTCATAGTCTGCTAGCATTGTTTTTAAGGTGGTAGCAAATGGACATCAAATATAATTTAAAGGCGGCATCGTCGCGTCGTACTGAGCAGTTTAAACCAGAAGGCAATGTAGGCTTTGGTAATCTCAGAACCGATCATATGTTTTTAATGGATTATCGAGATGGCCAGTGGTGTGACCCTCGCATTGAGCCTTATGCGCCGTTTGAAATGGCCCCGGGCGCCATTGCGCTTCATTATGGTCAGTCCATCTTTGAAGGTGCTAAAGCGTTTAAGCATGACGATGGTGAAATCTACACCTTTAGACTGGATAAGAATGCCCAACGTTTAAATACCTCTGCAGATATCTTATGTATTCCTAACCTTGCTGAAGACATTCAACTGCAAGCCATTAATGCGCTTATTGATGTCGATAGGCTGTGGTTTCCAATGCAAGATGGCGCATGTTTATATATTCGGCCTTTTATTTTTGCTACCGAAGATCGTTTATCAGTGAGCCCAAGCTTGAACTTTACTTTCTGCGTGATCTTAAGCCCAAGTGGTGCTTATTACGCTGATGGGGTGAATAAAGCGATTCGATTACTGATCAGTAAAAAATTCCACCGCGCGGTATCAGGCGGCACGGGGGCATCAAAAGCGGCCGGTAATTACGCAGCATCGTTAAGAGCGGGGCAAGCCGCTGCTGAATATGGCGCTGCCCAAGTGTTATATCTTGATGCGAACAACAAGCAGATTGAGGAAGTGGGCGCAATGAACCACTTCCATATCCTCAAAGATGGCACTGTAATTATCCCGACGTTTACTGACACTATCTTAAAGTCCATTACCTCGCAATCTATGCTAGAAATTGGCCATTTATTGGGATGTGAAGTGCGCCAAGAAACCATTATGCTGGACAAATTTATCGCAGATATCGAAGCCGGTGAAATTGTTGAAGCGGGCGGATTTGGTACTGCAGCCGTGGTATCGCCAGTGGGCTCGTACATCTTTGAAGATGGCCGTATTGTTACAGTTGGTGATGGTGAAGTTGGCCCTTGCATCAAGCGTATTTATCAAATATTTACCCAACTGCAAAAAGGTGAGCTTGAAGGACCTGAAGGCTGGGTTAAGCGTGTTGAGCGTGTCGCGCCATAGCTAAACTGAATAAATTCAGACAATAAAAAAGGCTCATTTGAGCCTTTTTTATTGCTTGGAGTATAGGGTTTAGCTGTGTCGATTTTTATTGAATCGCTTTAATGCTATGCTAGTTTTTCCTGCTGGTTATCTAATCTTAGCCTTGCTAAACAGTCCTCAGCAGTCAGTGGTTTACTGAGTAAAAAGCCCTGCACTTGATCGCAGCCTTCATGCTTTAAGAAGTCAAATTGCGCCTCAGTTTCAACGCCTTCTGCCACGACATTGAGTTCAAGGCTGTGGGCCAGAGTAATAATGGCGCTGGTAATAGCGGCATCATCAGGATCATCAATAATATCGCGGACAAATTCTCTATCAACTTTCAAGGTATCGATAGGGAAGCGCTTTAAGTAACTTAAACTTGAGTAACCAGTACCAAAGTCATCAATGGCAATGGTAAGGCCTAGGGCTTTTAGCTGGGCTAATACTGTGACTGAGTCTTGCGGGTTACCCATGATCATCGACTCTGTCAGCTCTAACTCCAGAGCGCTGGCGGGTAACCCTGATACCGCAAGGGCCACTTCAATAGTGGAAATAATATCGGCTTTAAGTTGTCTTGCTGATAAGTTAACAGCCACAGAAATATGCTCAAAGCCTTGTTGATGCCATTCAGCTAATTGATTGCAGGCCTGATCAATGGCCCAATGGCCAATGCCGTTAATCATCCCGGTTTCTTCCGCTAACGGAATAAATTCCACTGGTGAGATAAATCCAAGGGTTTTACTTTCCCAGCGCAGTAGGGCTTCAACGCCAATAATCCGCTTGGTTTTAATGTCAAACTTGGGCTGATATACCAGATACATTTCATTATTTTGAATCGCCTGTTTAAGGCCTGCCTCAAGCTCTACATGACGGGTGGCATATTGGTTTAAATCTTCAGTGTAAAACTGGAAGTTATTACGCCCTAAAGATTTAGCATGGTACATGGCAGTATCTGCATATTTAATTAATGAGGTACTGTCGCTGGCATCATTAGGGTACAAACTAATGCCGATAGAAGGTGATACGGTAATATTTTTATCATCCAATAAGAACGGACTCTTAAAGGCGTTTAATACTTTTTCTGCCACAACAGCAGCAGATTTTATTTTGCTGAGCCCTTCAAGAATAATGGTAAATTCATCGCCACCGAGACGAGCAACAGTATCGCCATCGCGCACCGAGTTTTGCAATCGAATCGCCACCGCTTTTAATAATAAATCCCCCACATGATGACCCATGGAGTCATTAATGTGCTTAAAGCGGTCTAAATCCAAAAAGAATAACGCCACAATATCTTTAGAGCGATGGGCTTTGGTTATGGCCTGATTAAGCCTGTCTTGAAATAGGGTGCGGTTTGGCAAGCTGGTGAGCGGATCGAAATTGGCTAATATGCGTAAGTCTTCTTCGGCTTTTTTACGGGAGGTAATATCAGTAAATACCGCAACAAAGTGGCTCGTTTCACCTTTAGTATCGATGACCTGATTGATCTCCAGCCACGCCAAAATGCCTTTTTTATTTTTAGTGCGGATATTAATCTCACCCGCCCAATGCTTTTTCCTTAACAGCTGTAATTCAACGTTATGATAAAAGGCGCGCGACTGTTTGCCGTAAGCTAAATACAGGAAGTGTTTACCTACAATGGCTTTATGGTCAAAACCGGTAATACGACTAAACGCAGGGTTGACCGTGCGGACTCGATAATCCAGTTCGCCTACCACTACGGCCTCGTTCATACTGTGTAGTACTTGGCTTGAGAGTTTTAATTCATTTTCAGTTGCTTTTCTGACGGTGATATCTTTATGGGTACCGGCCATGCGAACCGGTTTATCTTGCTGGTCCCATTCAACGACTTTGCCGCGATCCATTAGCCATATCCATTTACCTGGCTGCTTTTCTACGCGGTACTCAGCTTCAAAAAACTCAGCTTTTCCGGCTAAATGGTCATTGAGAAGTTGGGCTACCCTCGCTTTATCTTCTGGGTGGATATTGGTGATCAATGCATGATCGTCTTCAGCGAACGGTTGAGAGGTTAAAATATTGGTACGGTAGACTTTGTTGTCGCGGATATTCCAGTCCCACATACCATCGCCTGAGGCCCATAACGCCAGTTTAAGGCGCTCTTCTGAAGCGCGGATACTGATTTCAAACTCACGTTGTTTTTCACGCTTTAATTGCTTTAAATAAATGAAAAATGTCAGCAGCAACATGAGGGCGATACCATAAATGACGTACGCGCCTTTACTTAGGTAAAATGGCGGCACCACAGTAAATTTGATACTAAAAGGCGGCTCTGTGTAGGGGTTATCAGTGAGGGTCGAGCGCACTAACAGCTCAAACTTTTTCGGCGGCAAATTGCTAAAACTGATGTCATTTGATTGATTTAACTCAACCCAATCATCATTGTGACCGACTAATTTGTAACTCAGTTGCTGTAACCCAGGGTAATTAAAATTCAGTGTACTGACAGTAAAACCAATGGTTTTATCAGAGTAGGGCATTTGTAATGCTGGTGGCTGTTGCAAATTTAATAATGGAAAATGCTGCTCACCCAAATGATAACTGGTTAGGGCTATTCTAGTGTTAGGTCTTTTAGCTGGAACCAATAGTGGATTAAATTGATTTATGCCATTAACGCCGCCAAACCACAGCTGGCCATCAGTATCGTTAAATTTAACCCCGCCGTTAAACTCCGCAGCTTGCACTCCATCAAATGGGTTGAAGAACATATACTCTAAACTAGTCGATACTCTGGCGATACCAGAATTGGTACTAAGCCACAGGTTTTGAGCATCGTCTTCTAACATGGCATAAACCGTGTGCTGCTTTAACGGTTCACTTAAGGGCTCAAATTGCAGTTGGTTATTAGTGGTTTCGATAACTTTATCGACGCCGCTATGGGTTGCCATTAATAAGTCACCAGCGGCAGTGACAATAAAATCTCGAATACGATTATCACTGAGTGTGCTAGTGTCGGCTGCTTGGCGACTTTTGAGAATGAGTTCTTGTGTGTCAGGTTTTAGTCTGACTAAGCCTGCCATTGTGCCGAGCCACAGGCTGTTGTTATGGTAAGTAAGGGACAATATTGGGCGCTTACTGGGGACAAATTCAGTCTGAAAATCAAAATTGTATTGATGAATAACCTCTTCACCTGGCAATACAAAATATAAGCCGTAGTTACTAGCAATCCAAAGTCGGCCGCTATCATCTTGAGCAAATTTACGGATCAGCAGCGAGTCTGAAGCGCTATTATCAGCTAAAGGCACAAATGACAGCTGCTGATCTGGCGTTAATTGTGCCAGCCCGTGATTAGTACCAAACCACAGATTACCGTCTTGGGTTTGGGTGATGGCATGTACAGTTAACGGGTACTCTGCTTCATGTACATTAAGGGCCTGAGCAAATAGGTCGTTGTAGTAATAAAAACTACCTTGCTGCTCATCAAATAGTTTTAAGCCTGCGCTTTCAGTGCCAATCCATAAACGCTGCTGATCATCACGAAAAATCGCCCGGATCATATTGGCCATTTTAGGCTTGCTAGGATGGAGTTCGTAAATATGGTTAAAATACACTTGATTGAGGTTAAGCTTATTAATTCCTGAGTAGCGAGTGCCTAACCATAGGTTACCGTCTTCTGCGAGCATGATGCTTTGTAGATTGTCTTCGCTAATAGATTGGCGACTATTGGGATCGTATTTATGGATGCGGCTGCGCCATGTATCACCAATTAAATCCAATTGAATTAACCCAGCGTTTGCGCCAATGGCCCATATTTGTTTATCACCATTGATGACAAAGTCTTTTATTTGATTGTATTTTTTAGTTTGGTTATTGATCCAAATTGTGGTTTGTTCGCCGCTAATCAGATCGTAGCTGATCAGTCGATTGCTAATCGCTAACCACACTGCGCTTTTATCATGACTGGTTTTTATACTATTGACCCGCAGGTTGGGTGGGATATCTAAGCGGATAATGTTGTTGCTATCAATGGCGTAAGTGCCACTGGCTTGGGTGCCAACAAAAATATATTTGTCATCGATATTGGCGATACTGGTGATATGAGGATCGATAGCATTATTTAAGCTTATTTTTGCTATTTTATTGGTATGCAGTGATAGGGTGAATAAACCTGATTGAGTCCCTATCCACAAACTATTATCAATTAACGTGAGTTTAGTTAGCTTTAAGTCTGTTAACCCTTGGGCACTCCCAAAATGAGTAAACTCACCATTACTGAGGTTTAAACGGCTGAGTCCTTGGGAAAAGGTTGCCACCCATAAGTCACTATCAGATGATTGCAATATATCGGTAATGTAATTGCCGGCAATACTGGTGGGATTATTACTGTCGTTAACAAACACATCAAATTGAATGCCGTTATAACTGTGTAAGCCATCTTGAGTGCCAACCCATAACATGCCTGAGCTATCTTTGAACAGTTTAGTGACAGAGTTTTGATTTAAGTCGTTAGAGGCTTCAAATTGTTCAAACGCTAACAGGTGATTGTCATTAAGTGGGCTAATTGCATAGACGGAAGCTGACATTGAGGTGAAGAGCACCAAAATGCATAAGCATGTTTTCAAGGCTAAGGAAAAACGTAAATTCAATCTGCACCTGTAATAATTATAATGGGTAAAGAATGATGCCAAATTGCACATTGTTAATTAATATCTAATTTATAAACATGCTTACAACAGGGCGTACCGCTAGTTTATTTGTATATGTTGCCAGCGATTTAAAGTTTTTATTGTTGAATTATAACCATATTACGCGAGTAATATAGTTTTTTTCAAATTACATTTAAGTTTGCTGATTTTATGCTTGTTGAGAAACTGTTGTTGGCTTAACTGTTTTGATGAAGCTTGTTGGTTTAAAAACAAAAAACACGCAATTAAGCGTGTTTTTAGGCTGATTTTAAACAGTACTATTTGGGCGTAGATGTGTCATTAAGGTATTTTTTATAAATACCATCTAACTGCTGATCCTTCTCGAACCAAACTTGGTTTAACCAGCGCTGAAATTCAACTCGGGTTTCAGGATTAGAGAAATAATCTTCAGCATCCACTTTAGGTACTGGCATTTGCTCAATTCTGACCACAATTTTTTTAACACGCCCAGACATGACCTCATACAAAGCGCCTTTCTCTGTGTCAGCATCAGGATAAGCTAAGGTCATGTTAAGTAACCCAGTAAATTGCTCGCCCATTGCCGAAAGGGTAAAGGCAATGCCGCCAGCCTTTGGCCTTAACAAATGTTTATAAGGCGACTGTTGGCGCTTGTGTTTATCTGCAGTAAAACGGCTGCCTTCCACATAATTAATAATTGATGTTGGGAAATGCTTAAATTTTTCACATGCCTTGCGGGTGGTTTGTAAATCTTTACCCTTAAGTTTTGGATTCTTCTTGAGCTTAGCAGGGCTAGTTCGGTTCATGAACGGCATATCTAATGCCCAGCAGCCTAAACCCAGAAAGGGCACAAAGATTAGCTCTTTTTTAAGGAAAAACTTCAACATAGGAATATGGTTACGCAAGATATAGGTTTGCGCTGCAATATCAAAGCCACTGACATGGTTACTGATCAACAAATACCAGCCGCGTTCATCCAGGCCTTCAAGCCCCTCAATATCCCACTCTATTTTAGCAATGAGAAATAAAATACCGCCATTACAGCTTGCCCATGCCCACATAAAGCGGTTCATTAAGCGAGTAAGTGCGTTTCTTGCTGCAACTACAGGAACGAACAGCTTAATGACGCCACCAATACTAATGAGACCTGCCCATAGTGTGGTATTGATGATCAATAAACTGCTACTAATAAAAAAGATGACTGGACCTGGTAAAAAACCTAGCATGTAGCTAAATACCTCTTATTTGTTTTCTTCAGCCATAATGCTGATTTTTTTATCTTTTTCTTGCCAAAGTTGATTTAACTGAGACTGAAAATCAATTTTAAACTGCCTATCATTACTATAGTCACCTTTTAAGGTCGCTGGGATATCAGAGATGTGAATATCGACATAAACCTCAGTTAACTCGCCGCAAATATACTCCCAGTAGCTTGGCACTTTATTAGGGTAGTAAATGGTGACATTAACTAACTTGTTGATGTGTTCACCCATAGCATCTAAAGCAAAGGCCATTCCACCGGCTTTGGGCTTCAGCAAGTGCTGAAAAGGCGAAGCTTGCTTTTGGTGTTTTTGCGGATGAAAACGGGTGCCTTCAACGAAATTCATCACGCTGACAGGCTTATGCTTAAATTTGTTGCACGACTTACGGGTAATCTCAATGTCTTTACCTTTAAGTTTTGGGTTCTTTTTCAATTGTGCTGTCGAATAACGACGCATAAAGGGAAAGTCTAACGCCCACCAAGCAAGCCCTAATATGGGAACAAATATGAGCTCTTGTTTTAAAAAAAACTTTAAAAATGGGATCTTACGATTAAAAACACGCTGAAGTACTAAAATATCGACCCATGACTGGTGGTTAGCTATAACCATGTACCATTCTTTTTCAGAAAACTGATCATCACCGCTTAGTTTTATGGTAACGGGATGAAAAATGGCTTCGATAACACCATTAACACTGATCCACGCACTGGCACAGTTATCTAAAATATAACTGCATATTTTACGAATAACATTAATGGGTAATAGTTTGAAAATACTAAAAATTAGAATGGGTGTAACCCAGACGATCGTATTTATGACATAGCAAATAAATGCTATAGATCCTTTAATTTTTGCTAACAGCGGCATCTAGCTCTCCTGTAAATGGAAGCTTATGTTACTCCGTGATAGCCTTCGGCTCAATCCACTGAACAATAATATCGAAACTTTTTGTGATTTT
Source organism: Shewanella sp. 3_MG-2023 (assembly GCF_030548765.1). Taxonomy (NCBI): domain Bacteria; kingdom Pseudomonadati; phylum Pseudomonadota; class Gammaproteobacteria; order Alteromonadales; family Shewanellaceae; genus Shewanella; species Shewanella sp. 3_MG-2023. Next base: position 13,970 of record NZ_JAUOSH010000033.1, read on the forward strand.
TCAGGTAATCACTCGATATTTTAATGCGTTAGCTATTTATTGTTGGCTCAAACGATTCATTAACCTGTCCATTGCCCTGTAGCCAAGTGCTTGTGCTATATGCCTTCTTTCGGTGGTTTCAGACTGTTGCAAGTCTGCAATGGTGCGTGACACCCGCTGAATTCGATGGAAACTTCTGACGGATAAGCCCAATTGTTGAATACTCTGTTCGAGAAACTCTAAATCGCTTTGGCTCATGGCTAAGTGTTGTTTCAATTGGGTTGGGCTTAACTGGCAATTAATCACGCCTGCACGGCTGAGTTGTTTTTCCCGCGCTAGCTGCACTCGCTTAGCAATGGATTGGCTACTTTCGCCTATTTCTTGGGTTTGCGTTAAGGTGCCTGCAGGCAGTTTAGGGACTTCTATCGTGAGATCGAATCTATCTAAAAATGGCCCTGATAAACGGGATAAGTAACGTTGAATTTGGTCAGGCGTTGCGCGAGAGTTTTCAACATCACCGCAAGGGCTAGGGTTCATCGCCGCGATGAGTTGAAAGCGACTAGAAAAGGTTACTTTGGCGGCAGCCCGCGAGATAACCACTTCACCAGACTCCATTGGCTCACGCAGGCAATCTAATACTTTGCGCGGGAATTCCGCAATTTCATCAAGAAATAAAATGCCTCTATGGGCTAAGGATATTTCCCCAGGTTTTGGCACGCTGCCTCCGCCCACTAAGGATATTGATGAACACGTATGATGTGGCGCTCGAAAAGGCCGCTCTAAAAAGGCTTGGGGTTTAATATTAAGTCCTGCAACCGAATGAATCGCAGCAACATCAATGGCCTCTTCATAGGTAAGCTTGGGCAGTAGCGGGATTATCCGATTGGCCAGCATACTTTTACCTGTACCGGGCGGACCAATAAATAGGGTGTTGTGACCACCTGCCGCTGCGATTTCCAGCCCTTGCTTAGCTTGGTATTGACCAATCACTTCGCTGAGGCAGAGTGCGTTTTCTGCTAAAGGTTCTTCAAACCATTCCAATTGCTGATCAACCAGTGGTAATTTTGCTTGGCCGTGCATAAAGGCTGCGAGGTTTTGCAAGTGAGCGACTAAGTGGGTTTGCGGGTAACCCACTAACTCTGCTTCATGGCGGTTATCTAAAGGGATGAATAATTCATGCTGTTGATTTTTAGCGGCAATAATAGCGGGCAGAATACCAATGCAGGGCCTTACTTGTCCTGACAAGGCTAGCTCACCAATAAACTCACATTGGGCTAACTGGGTATTAGGAATTTGCCCCGAGGCGGCCAAAATACCAATGGCGATAGGCAAATCATAACGGCCACCTTGCTTGGGTAAATCAGCTGGAGCCAAATTGACCGTTATTCGCTGCATGGGGAATTCAAAACCAGCGTTTATTAAGGCACTACGAACTCGCTCTCTGGCTTCTTTTACTGAGGTTTCAGGTAACCCCACTAAATTAAACGCAGGCAAACCATTACTAAGATGTACTTCGACAGTGACTTTAGGCGCTTCAACGCCACAACAGGCGCGGGTGTTTACACAGGCAATAGCCATTAACAAATCCTTTTGTTTTGTGTGCTGGAATTTAGTAACTATTTAGTTAGTTTTTAAGCTTTCTAAGTGTAGCAGCTAAAATCAACAGTGCGATTTTAGCTGCTGTTGATATTTGAGAGGCTTAAATAACTTCAAGAAAGGCTTTTAAAATAGGCTCTTGAGTGCGTTTTTCTTTGCAGCAACAACCTAATTGAAAGGGGGCGATATCTTGTGGTGATTCAAGCCGCTGTAAGCGTTCTCGCACTGGGCTATTTTCGACTACCACATCAGGACTAATACTGACGCCACAGCCCAAGGCCACCATCGAGGTTATTGCCTCTTGCCCCGAGACTTGCGCATAAATATTGGGCTTGAAGCCCATGGCTTTAAACCAATTATCAGCGCGGCGTCTGCCAGGCCCATGGTCGGGGACAATAAAAGGCAGCTGCGCCCAGTCTATGGGTTGTTGCTTAATCATGCTTTGGGCTTGGCATTTTATGGTGGGCGCATATAGATGCAGCGGCACTTGGCCGATTTCTTCAAAATGTAGGCTTGCAGGCAATGAGTCTGGCAAGGCGATAATGGCAACATCGGCGCGATTATGTTGGATCTCTGCTACTGCATTGGCCGCATCCCCCGTGTTCAAGGTAATTTCCACATGAGGGTGCTCACGTCTAAAGCGGTCAAGCAATGCAGGTAGGTGACTGTATGCGGCAGTGACTGAGCAATATAAGTTGATACGACCGTGAAGTAAGGGCTGCTCGGGGTCAATGCGGCTTTTCAAACTTAACCACTCAGCTAAGGTGTGTTCGGCAAATTGCTTAAATTCATTGCCCGCATGGGTAATGCTGACACTGCGATTGTCCCGCTCAAACAATTTACAACCCACTTCTTCTTCAAGGCGCTGCAATGCGCGGCTTAATGTTGACGGGCTCACATGGGTTTGCTGGGCTGTTTTGCCAAAATGCAGGCTGTCGCATAAGTGTAAATACAGTTTTAATGCACGAATATCCATGTTGTAGCCTTAATAAAATCAGTGTCTTGAAATCAATTTGTTCAGATATGCGGGATATATCAATAACGTTGCAAAAAGTGAAACGTAGTGTGCCGAATATATCATTTTGAGCAATCATGAGCTTACGCTATAGTGATCTCAATCACAACTTCTGGATAGTTTGGCTGCCAGAATGGAGTGTCTCAAATTTCTGAATTAAAGGTGGTATCTCAGATGGCTAACTATTTTAACTCTCTGAATTTACGTCAACAATTAGCTCAATTAGCACAATGCCGCTTTATGGATCGTACTGAGTTTAGCGACGGTTGTAGTTTTATTAAAGATTGGAATATCGTGATCTTAGGTTGTGGGGCACAAGGCCTAAACCAAGGTCTGAATATGCGTGACTCAGGCTTGAATATCTCTTTTGCATTACGTCCGCAAGCGATTGCTGAGAAACGTGCATCATGGAAGCAAGCAACTGATAACGGTTTTAAAGTAGGCACTTTCGAAGAGCTTGTTCCTGCTGCTGATTTAGTGCTTAACCTAACACCTGATAAACAGCATTCAAATGTTGTTAATGCAGTAATGCCATTGATGAAAGAAGGTGCCACATTATCTTACTCTCACGGTTTTAATATCGTTGAAGAAGGTATGCAGATTCGTTCTGATATCACTGTTGTTATGGTTGCGCCTAAGTGTCCAGGTACTGAAGTACGTGAAGAATACAAACGCGGTTTTGGTGTCCCAACACTGATTGCGGTTCACCCTGAAAATGACCCGAAAGGTGATGGCCTTGCCATTGCTAAAGCTTATGCAAGTGCAACTGGTGGCGACCGAGCGGGTGTTTTATTGTCATCATTCATTGCAGAAGTTAAGTCTGACTTAATGGGCGAGCAAACAATTCTTTGTGGCATGTTGCAAACTGGCGCCATTCTTGGTTATGAAAAAATGGTCGCTGACGGTGTTGAGCCAGGTTATGCAAGTAAGTTAATTCAGCAAGGATGGGAAACTGTCACTGAAGCACTTAAGCATGGCGGCATCACTAACATGATGGATCGTTTATCAAACCCTGCCAAAGTGAAGGCGTTTGAAGTTGCTGAAGAGTTGAAAGAAATTCTTCAACCATTATTTGAAAAGCACATGGATGACATTATTAGTGGTGAGTTCTCTCGCACTATGATGGCAGATTGGGCCAATGACGATGCAAACTTACTTCGTTGGAGAGCAGAAACCAACGAAACAGCATTCGAAAATTCACCAGTATCAGATGAACACATCGATGAGCAAACGTATTTTGACCAAGGTATCTTCTTAGTTGCCATGATCAAAGCCGGTGTAGAGCTAGCGTTCGATACCATGGTTGCAGCAGGTATTATTGAAGAGTCAGCTTATTACGAATCACTACATGAAACGCCATTGATTGCTAACACCATTGCACGCAAACGTTTATATGAAATGAACGTAGTTATTTCAGATACTGCTGAATACGGTTGTTACTTGTTTAACCATGCAGCAGTGCCGCTATTACGTGACTACGTAAAAGCAATGTCACCAGAGTTATTAGGTGCTGGTTTAGCTGCGGGTTCAAATAGCGTTGATAACAAGCGCTTAATTGAAGTGAATGAAGCGATTCGTCATACCGATGTTGAGTTTATCGGTGCAGAATTACGCGGTTACATGACTGATATGAAAGGTATTGTTGAAGCTAACTAATTTTTGTTGATTGTGTTGTGAAGTACCTGTTCAGCTACGTTTTCGGGCAGGCATCAAACTTTTGTAAAGTTAAAACTTTCATAAAGTAGAAACAATCAATCAAAAGCATAGGGTGGTTATCACGGATTTGTGTTGACCATCATAGCTTTAGATTTTGTTGTTGTTTGCATTGTCTCGGCAGGGAAGCTGAATTTTTTTTGACAACACAATTTTATGTTGTGTTTATAAATCGCTTTATGGTACTCCTATAAAGGATGAATTATAAACAGTCTGGCAAAGTGCGAGACCTTATAGCAACATTAACAAATATTTTTTATGACATTTTTAGGATTCAGTCATTTATGTTTAACCAAGCTGCCCAGCTCATTATTGTGATTATTACCGTCGTGATTATTAAATCACCGCGGGGGTGGAGTTTGGCAAAAAGACTGAGTTAGAAAGTCAACATTTGCAAAAACCCCCGCTCCGAAAGGAACGGGGGTTTTTTAGTTTTAGGGCTGCAAATACTGGGCACATTAACAATACAGAGCGTGAGAGATGCATATGGAATCAGGGCAAAAAATGAGAGGCGCGGACGCAGTCATTAAAGTATTGGCCGCACATGGTGCAACCACAGTATTTGGTTACCCAGGTGGCGCTATTATGCCAATTTATGATGCTCTGTATGGTAGCCCTGTTACCCACCTGCTGAGTCGCCATGAGCAAGGCGCTGCATTTGCCGCTGTGGGTTATGCTAGAGCCAGCGGTAAAACGGGAGTCTGTTTTGCCACATCAGGCCCAGGTGCGACTAATTTAATCACCTCGCTTGCTGATGCATTACTGGATTCTGTGCCTTTGGTGGCGATTACAGGCCAAGTGTCAACGGCAGTGATTGGCACTGACGCTTTTCAAGAAATTGATGTTCTTGGTATGTCATTATCGTGCACCAAACACAGCTTTATGGTGACGGATATCAATGAGCTTATCCCGACGCTTTATAAAGCCTTTGAAATTGCCGCATCTGGCAGACCCGGCCCTGTGTTAGTTGATATTCCCAAAGATATCCAAATAGCTGAGCTTGAATACAAAACTCCAATACTTAGTTTTACTGAAGAACCCGCAGCTGAGCTAAGCGCGATAGATGCTGCTAAAGCTTTAATACAACAAGCTAAAAAGCCTATTTTGTATGTTGGCGGCGGGGTAGGTATGGCGGGCGCAGTTGATCATTTACGTCAATTTATCAATGAAACGGGTATGCCTTCAGTGGCGACCTTAAAAGGTCTTGGCAGTATTGAACATGGCTGCAAAGGTTACTTAGGTATGCTCGGTATGCATGGTGGTAAAGCGGCAAACTTAGCCGTGCAAGCCTGTGATTTATTGATTGTCGTTGGCGCAAGATTTGATGATCGGGTCACCGGGCGATTAGCCACCTTTGCTCAAGATGCCAAAGTGCTGCACCTTGATATCGATATCGCAGAAATCAATAAGCTCCGCCAAGCTGATGTATCAATTTCAGCAGATTTAAGACAGGTGTTACCCGCGTTATCAATGCCGCTTTCATTAGCGCCATGGCAGCAAGAAATTGAAGATTTATATCAGCAACACCAATGGGATTATCAACATCCGGGTGAATTGATTTATGCCCCAGCAATGTTACGCCGTCTAGCAAACAAATTACCAGAAGACAGTGTTGTCAGCTGCGATGTGGGCCAACACCAAATGTGGGTGGCACAGCATATGTGGTTTCGCCGCCCTGAAGATCATTTATCCAGTGCAGGTCTTGGCACTATGGGCTTTGGTTTACCCGCGGCTATTGGCGCGCAAGTGGCGCGTCCAAATGCCACAGTGGTGACGGTATCTGGTGATGGTTCATTTATGATGAACGTTCAAGAGCTCACCACAATTAAGCGCCGCAAATTGCCGGTAAAAATATTACTGATTGATAATCAAAAATTGGGCATGGTTAAGCAGTGGCAACAACTGTTTTTTGAACAACGTTATAGCGAAACCGATTTATCAGATAACCCAGACTTTGTGTTAATGGCGTCGGCTTTTGATATTCCTGGCAGAACTATTCATCACGCCGATCAAGTCGAAGCCGCACTCGATGAAATGTTAAATACCCCAGGACCTTTCATGCTACACGTAGCCATTGATGATGCGTTTAACGTGTGGCCATTGGTTCCGCCAGGGGCATGTAATAGCGACATGATGGATCAAATGGAGAAGCAAACATGATGCATTCAGTTGAATTAACCTTACACAACCAACCGGAAGTAATGGAGCGAGTGCTGAGAGTGACTCGTCATCGGGGCTTTAGCATTATCAATATGAATATGCAGCTCAACGAGGCAGGTAGCGTCACACTGCATTTTGATGTCAAAAGTGAGCGAGTGATTGAATTGCTTACCCATCAATTAAATAAACTCATTGATGTCATCGATTGCCAAGCCGTGACTGTGCCTGCCGCTATCGATGTTAATACACCAATATTCGCAGCAGCTAGTCAAAAGACGACCGCGCAAGCATAAACAATTTCATCGATATAGATTAAGGGACAGACTATGGCAGCGACACAATCAGAACTTATATGGTTTAACGGTGAAATTATGCCTTGGCAAGATGCTAAGGTACACGTGATGACACATGCAATGCATTATGGCTCTTCAGTATTTGAAGGTATTCGCATTTATGATACTCATCTAGGCCCAGCAGGGTTTAGGCTAACCGACCACGTGCAGCGTTTATTTGATTCCGCCAAAATTTATCGAATGAATGTGCCTTTTAGCTTTGATCAAGTCATGCAAGCTTGCAGTGATTCTGTGCTAAAAAATAACTTACCCAGCGCTTATATTCGTCCATTAATATTTATGGGTGATGTAGGGATGGGGATCACCCCGCCAATTGACGCACAATGTGATATGGTCGTAGCAGCTTTTTCGTGGGGCGCCTACCTTGGCGAAGAGAGCATGGATGCCGGCGTTGATGTCGCAGTGACATCATGGCAGCGCCTAGCACCTAATACCATACCGACAGGGGCAAAGGCCGGCGGTAATTATTTATCATCACAGCTAATTTCTACAGAAGCAAAGCGTAACGGTTTTGATGAAGGTATTGCATTAGATACTAACGGTTTAGTTAGTGAAGGCGCAGGGGCCAATTTGTTTATTGTCAAAAATGGCAAAATATATACCCCGCCTGCAACCGCAGCCATCTTAAAAGGCATTACCCGTGACACGATTATGGTGTTAGCCAAAGAGCTTGGATACGAAGTGATTGAAGAAGCCATGGCGCGGGAATTTCTATATGTTGCTGATGAGATCTTCATGACCGGCACCGCCGCAGAAATAGTGCCAGTAAGAAGCGTTGACCGTATTGAGGTTGGCGCAGGCAAACGTGGCCCAGTGACACAACAAATACAACAAAGTTTCTTTGGTTTATTTAACGGAGAGACAGAAGATAAGTGGGGCTGGCTAGAGCCGCTAACTCAATAGCCTTGAGCTTAATAAGCAGCCTTGAGCTAAATCGAGAGTTATGAGCTAAATAAACAGCTTCAATCCATTTAAAATAATTATAAATTAAACGACTATTACAATTTGAATCAGTTTACTTTCAATGGTTACCGCATCATGTAAATGACTCAAATAAAATGGTTAAAGCAGTATTACAAGGAAAGGATAAGACAATGCCTAAACTACGCTCAGCAACCAGTACCGAAGGTCGTAACATGGCTGGCGCACGCGCCCTTTGGCGTGCAACAGGTGTAAAAGAAACTGACTTTGGTAAGCCAATTATTGCCATCTCGAACTCGTTTACTCAGTTCGTACCAGGCCATGTGCATTTAAAAGATATGGGCCAATTGGTTGCTGGCGCAATTGAAGAAGCAGGTGGTATTGCCAAAGAATTTAACACCATCGCCGTCGATGATGGTATCGCCATGGGTCATGGCGGCATGCTTTATAGCTTGCCATCTCGTGAGCTGATTGCTGACAGCGTTGAATACATGGTTAATGCACATTGTGCAGACGCGCTAGTGTGTATTTCTAACTGCGATAAAATTACTCCTGGCATGTTGATGGCAGCGCTAAGGCTCAATATCCCAGTGATATTTGTTTCTGGCGGGCCAATGGAAGCGGGTAAAACCAAGCTTTCAGATAAAATTATCAAACTTGATTTAGTCGATGCCATGGTTGCTGGCGCTGATACCAATGTCAGTGATGAAGACAGTAAGCAGATTGAACGTAGTGCATGCCCAACATGTGGTTCTTGTTCAGGTATGTTCACTGCCAACTCTATGAACTGTTTAACAGAAGCTTTAGGTTTATCACTACCTGGTAATGGCTCGTTATTAGCGACTCACGCTGCGCGTCGTAACTTATTTTTAGAAGCTGGCACACGCATCATGGATATCGCTACCCGTTATTATCGTGATGACGATGCCAGTGTTCTGCCGCGTAATGTTGCTTCTTTTAAAGCCTTTGAAAATGCCATGGCGCTAGATATTGCCATGGGCGGTTCATCAAATACCGTATTGCATCTTATTGCTGCAGCACAAGAAGGTGAAGTGGACTTCACTATGGCTGATATCGATAGAATGTCGCGTCTGGTGCCGCACCTTTGTAAAGTCGCGCCTTCAACGCCAAAGTACCATATGGAAGATGTTCATCGTGCTGGTGGGGTGATGGGTATTCTAGGTGAGCTAGATAGAGCAGGCTTACTGCATAGTGACGTTCCCCATGTGGCAGCGGATAATGGCGGCAATTTAAAGTCAGTATTGGCTAAATATGATATTGCCCAAACCCAAGATGCCGCTGTACGACGCTTTTATAGTGCAGGCCCAGCAGGTATTCCAACACAAACAGCCTTCAGCCAAGATTGTTATTGGGACAGTGTCGATGATGATCGTCAACAAGGCTGTATTCGTACCCGTGAAAATGCCTTTAGCCAAGAAGGCGGCTTAGCGGTACTTTCAGGCAATGTGGCTGAAAATGGCTGTATTGTAAAAACGGCCGGTGTGGATGAAGAAAACCTGACCTTTGTGGGTACAGCGCGCATTTATGAAAGCCAAGATGATGCCGTAGCAGGTATTTTAGGTGGTGAAGTGGTTGCTGGTGAAGTGGTGGTTATTCGCTACGAAGGCCCTAAAGGCGGCCCTGGTATGCAAGAAATGCTTTACCCAACCACTTACCTTAAATCTCGCGGTTTAGGTAAGGCATGTGCATTGATTACTGATGGTCGTTTCTCTGGCGGTACCTCAGGATTATCAATCGGTCATATTTCACCAGAAGCAGCTGCTGGTGGCACCATCGCACTGGTAGAAAATGGTGATACCATTGAAATCGATATTCCTTCACGTTCAATCAAATTAGCCGTTGCAGATAGTGAACTTGAGCGTCGCCGCGCAGCTATGGAAGCAAAGGGGCCACTTGCATGGAAGCCTGTATCTCGTGAGCGTTACGTATCTTTGGCACTTAAAGCTTATGCATTATTAGCCACCAGTGCCGATAAAGGTGCTGTGCGCGATCGCAGTAAATTAGAAGGTTAATCCATGCAATCCTTGGCATCAGCAACGCAACTGGAGTTAACGCCCATGCCCTTAGCTCAGCAATATTTACAGAAGATTCTATTGTCGTCTGTGTATGACGTCGCCAAAGTAACGCCGCTATCGAGCATGAAAAAGCTATCGGCACGCTTTGGCTGTGACGTGTATTTAAAACGTGAAGACATGCAGCCAGTGCATTCTTTTAAGTTGCGTGGTGCCTATAATCGTATTGCGCAGCTAACCCCTGAGCAAGCTGCAGCAGGTGTGGTATGCGCCTCTGCAGGTAATCACGCCCAAGGGGTGGCAATGTCGGCGGCAAGCGTTGGCATTAGTGCGGTGATTGTGATGCCGACGACAACCCCCGAAATTAAAATCGATGCGGTAAAGCGCTTAGGTGGCAATGTGCTGCTCCACGGTCAGGCATTTGATCAAGCCAATGATTACGCCAAAGCCTTATCTGAAACCGAAGGCCGAGTGTATATTGCCCCTTTTGATGATGAAGCGGTGATCGCAGGTCAAGGCACCATAGCTCAAGAAATGCTGCAACAGCAGCGTGATATTGATGTGGTATTTGTGCCTGTAGGCGGCGGTGGTTTAATTGCCGGTATTGCGGCTTATTATAAAGCGGTTATGCCACAGGTTAAAATTATTGGCGTAGAGCCTGAAGATGCTGCTTGTTTAAAAGCGGCATTAGCTGCGGGCGAGCCAGTAACACTAAGTCAAGTGGGTTTATTTGCTGATGGCGTCGCGGTTAAGCGTATCGGTGAAGAGCCATTTAGAGTCGCCAAAGACTATGTTGACCATGTCATTACCGTTACCTCAGACGAAATCTGCGCCGCAGTAAAAGACATTTTTGAAGACACCCGCGCCATTGCTGAACCTGCAGGGGCGTTATCAACCGCGGGGATGAAAAAGTATCTACAGCATGTGGCCAATGACGCCGATAAGCCGTTAAAAGTGGCTTCGATTTTGTCAGGTGCTAATGTCAATTTTCATAGCTTGCGTTATGTCTCTGAGCGCTGCGAGCTAGGCGAGCAAAAAGAAGCTATTTTAGCGGTTAAAGTCCCTGAGCGTCCGGGGATATTTTTACGCTTTTGTGAGCTGTTAGATAAACGCGCCATGACTGAGTTTAATTATCGTTTCTCCAGCCGTGATAAAGCGGTGGTGTTTGCAGGTATTCGCCTGTCAAATGGCCAAGCTGAGCTTGATGATATTATCGCAAATCTAGAAAGCGATGGCTTTGAAGTACAAGATTTGTCCCATGATGAAACCGCCAAGCTACATGTGCGTTATATGGTCGGCGGTCACCCGCCTGAGCCACTTGATGAACGCTTATTCAGCTTTGAGTTTCCTGAGCATCCAGGGGCGTTATTTAAGTTTTTAACTACCCTGCAAAGCCAATGGAATATCAGTCTATTCCATTATCGTAACCACGGCGCCGCTTACGGTCGTGTGTTAGCAGGTTTTGAAGTGCCCGCCAGTGACGGCGAAGCGTTTCAGCAATTTTTAACTGAGCTTGGTTTTGTTTATCAAGAAGAAACCCAAAGTCCAGCCTATCAGCTGTTTTTAGATTCTAACCGTTAATAGGATATTAAACAGGCACCTTGATGGTGCCTGTTTAACCTTAAAGGCCAGCATAGATTCTAACTATCTACTTAGCCGTTATTCACTGGCGCAGATCTTAATGTCCTGTAAATATGTTGCCATCGCCATAATTTCAGTGTCGCTATAAGTTTCCATCACATTTTGCATTGGAATATATAAACCATTAATCCGTCTTTGGTATTTATAGTCACGCAATTGTGAATCCAAATAAGCTGCAGATTGGCCGGCAACTTTTGGGATCAGTGGCATTTTCGGTATTTGTCCATTTGCGCCATGGCAATTGACGCAGCCACCGCGGCCATAATCATGAAATAATTTCTCTCCGCTGATGCTATCTGCATCAGTAGCTTGGCTCGCGAGACTCATAACGCTAAATACTACGCCAGCGAGTAAACGATTAACCATGGTTTGCCTCCACGCTCGGTAAGTATTGAATAATTTCTTCAGCCATACGACTGCCATTCATGCCATAGCCAAAAACATCAATAAGTTGTTGGTCTGGACCATATAAATAGAAATAAGAAGAGTGAAAAACTTCATAGCGCTTAGGTAATGGCTCACTGGCGGGAAGTCCATCAATCTGATAGCCGTAGCTAGCACCAATATTGCTGGCGATCGCAGCGGTTTGCTGGCTATTACCCACTAACGCTTCTATGGCGTTATCAAAAAAGCCCACATATTGATTTAGTTTTTGATGGGTGTCTCTGTTGGGGTCGATAGAGATAAAGACTGGGGTCACTTGCTTGGCGTTGTCACCGAGTTTTTGCAAGATACTCTTGAGGGTAAGTAAAGTGGTTGGACATATGTCCGGACAAGTTGTGTAACCTACAGTCAGAAGTAAATATTTATCCGGATAAGACTGTGCTGTGACAGGATCGCCATGTTTATTGAGCATATTAAACTCAAGCGTCTCTGCAGCAACAGTTGCACTGTAAAAAACAAAACTTAACAAGCAAAAAATTATACGCATATTGGCCTCTTATAATTAACTAATGGCAGATGGTGTTCGTTAGGCCCATAACAATATGATTGGGCTGGATGAGCTGTGTCTTGATGTCGGTTTTACCGCTGAGTTTACGTAAATCAACGACCTTAATGTCGCTTGAGTTGTCATGGGAGGAAAACATCGATTTACTGTCTGATACCACCACCATGTCGCGAGTGTGTCCCTCAGTAGGTAGTAGGGTAATTTTATTATCTCCTTTTAGATTAAAAATATGTAAGCCCTTACGAGATTCAACAGCAGCGACTCGCTCTAACCAGCCAGTGCGAATTTTGTTTGCTTTAGCGCCAATATTGAGCTCTTTGATAGTATTTCTTGAATAGGCATCAATGATTTTTATGTTGCCATTATTGGCGGCTAGTACGATATGTTGGCTATCAGAGGTTACATATGGCCGTGCGACTTCGGCATCAAAATCAAGCCATTTCCAATCTTTATTACTGATAAAGTCCCAAATATGGACTTTATGATCCTTAGGAATCGATACCATACCTAAGCGTGAGTCTGGGGTTAGGGTTATTTCGCTGACGGGATTACCATTACCCATGGTAATAGTTTTCAAACTATCGTGATAAACATTCCAAATATGTGTTGCGCCATTTGTTTCTTGAGTGATCATCAGCCGGTATCCATCTGACGAGAAATTAAGTGAGATTGGACTAGCAAGATTATTAATATGTTTAACCACTTTTTGAGTTAATGGTTCTACCACAGTAACTTGATCTTTACCTGCGACAGCCAACATTGCACCATTTGAGTGAAACTTTAACGACTGGGCTTGAAAGCCTAATGCCATTGACCATGTTTTATTATTGCTTAAGTCCCAAATATACAGGCTTGGGTCATTTTTAATGGCGTATACCAATAGACTTTGTACATCACTGACAACCATATCAACGGGGATCCCCGCGAGTTTCTTGTGTTCCACTAAGGTAAAATTAAAGGTATCAATGATTGCTAATTGCGCTGATTTAGCATCTGTGACAAAGGCCCAGCGGGCTCCGTCGTCGTAGGTCTGTTGGGCTTGTACCGAAGCACAAAAGAGCATAGTTAAAAGGCTTAAAGCCACTTTTAGCTGTCTGAGCATAGTCGTTATCTCTTAGGAAGAAAGCCTTCTGCGAGGATGCAGAAGGCTTGAGTACTATTACAAGTCGCGTACACAGCGGTTCCAGAACAAAGAACCTTTATCTTGGCCTTGACCATCACCAATTTGGTAACCGACACCCCATGCAAGTGTCCCATGTTGACCACGGATTTTTTGTTCTTCAGTTGTCTGCTCTAATTTTCTTGCCGTTAATGGCCTATAGAGCATCATTGGTCCACCAATGTGGGATGTACTGGACCAGAAGTAATACTTATAGGGCGTATTAGGGAAAAATTCTTCATCAATAGACGGATTAAACTTGTTGTAATTGACGATAGACACCAGCTCTTTCACCTGTGGCAAGCGCCAATCTTTTTTACCTGCTAATTCAAGGTTTTCACAATATTGGATAGAGTTTTCCCAGTCTCTACGGCTAGGTCCAACCTCTTGCTGCCACTGTAGATTAGTTAGTTTGTCAGTAACGGTTTTATCGTTATTGTCGATAAAGTCATTAGTATGGAAACCGCTATCTTGCTCTGCTCTGACACAACGAACCAATTTGGTTGAGGCGGTATGCTGACCCATGATATGTGCATCAGGGAAGCCCACATGCCAGACGTGATCCTTGTGGTCGCTAATAGGCAGTGCCCAAATACCAGAACTCATCCGAGGCATGTTTAAAAAGGCATTCATATCAATGGCTGGGCGGAATTCACCGTAGTCAGCAATGGAAACGAGCTCTTTCATAAATGGCAAGCGCCAATCGCTTTGTCCTTCGAGCTCTAATGAATCACAATAATTTACCGCTTCAGCGGCGTTCATCCATAAACGGGAAGTTTTACGTTCCCAAGTTAACTTAGTATTATTGTCTAGAGTCGTTAAGCCAGAATCACTGATGGTGTAACTTAGCGGGTTTTTAATCGTATCGTTATCTTCACCTTTAGTGTCGGTGAAGTCTTGAGCTTGGCCGCTATCAGGCAACTTGAATCCAGGGGTTGCAGGCATCCCTTTACCTGTAGGGAACTCGATTCTGTCGATGTGTTTTACAAACTCGCCACTGGTATAAGCGATCATGTCGCGCCAATCATCTTCAGTATGCAATTTCGCAATGCGCTTCATCATACCGGCTTTGCGGTTGGTACGAATGCCATCACGATAGGCTTGCATAGTTTCAAATACATAGGTCGGCATCTGGCCACGAATAGTCGGATTTGCCTTTTTAGTGCTTAGCCCTTGCTCGCCATGACACATTTTGCAGCTTTTATCGTATTTAACTTTGCCGCGTTTATAAGACTCGCTGGCTACAACTTCTGGGTTGGGATAAAAACTCATTTCTTTATTAGCATATATAATGGCGATTTCTTCCATTACATCAACTGGATACTTATACACGGTCAATTTCATTTGTGAGGCAATGCCGCCAAACCTTTCAGCATCATAGTCGATCCATTGATCCAAAAAGTATTGTGCTGGCAAGCCTTCTAATTTAGGGCTTAAGGTTTCAACAACGTTTTCGCGGGCAGGGCGATGACACCCCATGTAGCAAGTCGCGCCCATTTTTTCGGCGCGGGCTATTTGTTCTGGGGTTAAGTCGCTATAGGTGCGAGTGACTTTATAGTCCCCATGAGCCATCTCTGCAGTAACACTACCGCAAATGGACAGACTGACAGCTAAAGCTGATAACGAAATCAGATGGTTGAATTTCATAATTAATGTCCTTTATGGTGAGCAGAAGCTTGATTAATGTCAGCCACTGATTTGACTACGGCTTCGCAGCTTATCTCTGGACCGTAGGCAAAAATAAAATTCATCTGATAAGTTTCGCCTACTACTGCAGGCTGATTTAGATCCATTAGCATGATGTGTGCTGCCCCTGGTTTGAGTTGGGTAAGTGGCTTATTCAAGATGACACGAGGAATTTGAAACATGCTCATAGTGCCATTTTTCATTTTAACATCGTGTAATTCAACCTGTTTTGATAAGCCTTTAATCTCAACGCGTTGTAGCATTTCTGCACCTGGTAAGCGGTAAGTTTTAGCATCGGCATTTGTGTCATAGTTAATATCGGCATAAGCTGCAGTTGATGTGGCTCCAGGAATACTCTCCCGAATGACACAGTTTTCAATATTGACGCTAGCATGACTCATACTTGTAACAAGCAAGGATCCTAAAATCATTAGTTTTTTCATTATTTACCTCAGAAATGGAAGATGAAACCAATGTTGACGTTGTCATCATGGGCATCATTTGGATTGATATCGACAGGTTGCTCTTTGTAGAGTGCCGCTTCGGTATACAAGGTGATATTGTCACTGAAGTGATATTTAATGCTGGCAATAGTTAAGTTTTGATCCGGGTTTTGCGCTTCATCTTCCCAGCTTTTAGTTTGAAAGCTGATACCGAAATCAATGTTATTGTAGTTATATGTTAGTGCAGCTGAGTAAACGCTTTTTGCTTGACTTGGCGAGCTTTCAGTCAGTTCAGCAAGGGCGGCAAGGGTGACATTATCCCACTGGTAATCTGCAGCTATAGTCCAGCGAACACAGTTTTCATCAACACTGCCGAATACTTTTTTATCGATTTGTGCACGGTTGATGATCAGGTTGTAATTTTCACCGTGATATAAGGCGCGGAGGCCGAAAATATCGATATCAGTATCATTGTGTTGATTGGGAGTGATAACGGCGGCCTTGAACCAAAGAGTGCCAAAGTCGCCTGAGATTTTAGGTGTCGCATAGGCCAATTGATTATGACCATATTTAGCCGCTTCAAATAAATTGCCACCACTTGAGATTTCCATATTGTTACTGGCATGGATGTCCACTTTTGAATAAAGATCTTTCCAGGTTCCAGTAGTGCCTTCACCGACAAAAACACCACCATAGTTTTTATAGGCGATAAACATATTGGCATCAATCAACTCAATATCATTAAAGGTGCTGGTATCGGTAAAGTTATCTGAGTATTGCAACCGAGTGTTATAAAACACTTTCAAGCCATCATTTTTATATAAACCTTTAAGGCCAAGGTTGGCTTCGGCTATTTGCGCATTTAAGCTTTCATTGCTTTGGTATCGTACCTGAGCTTGGGTGCTACCATAAAGTGTTGGTAGCCAGTGTGCATTTTCAGCTGCGACTGTGACCTGTGGTGTAATGCTTAAGGTAGCCATACCAAGCATGATCAATCTCTTATTATTCATATTTTAAATCACTATTTTTGTTAATTATTATGCTTGAGTGATATGGTATGAATAATAAAAAGTATCCGCTTATTGTTAATTGCATTGCCGCTATGCAAATGTTGAATTAAAAATTTTGAGATATATCTCGTTTTGGTGTGTTTATGTTAACTGGGGAGTGCTTTTTATAATTTTTTAACTTTGTGAGGGTTTTTATGGATATAGAGAGTTTGAGAATGTTTAAATCAGTGACGCATTATATGAGCATTACTCAAGCAGCACTTATATTGGATATTAGTCAGCCAGCATTAAGCCGACGGATTAAGCAATTAGAAGACGAGCTTTCAGTAAAACTATTACATCGCAGTGGTGGCAAAGTTGAACTGACACCGCAAGGGGTAAGATTCTTACAATCAGCAGATTGCATTTTAGCTGAACATGATTCAGTTAGAGATGAAATATCAAGTGACATAAATGACACTAAAGGCCATATTGTATTGGGATTAGTCCATCCTATGGCGCGTTGGCTTAGTGAGAGTTTTATCGAAGATTATAGTAAGCGCCATCCAAATACCTACCTAAGTTTAGTAACAAAAAGCCCGAAGGAGATGGTGACGATGGAAGGCTGCGACTTAATGGTTTCACCTGTATTGCCTGATGATATAGCTTTAATAGCGAAAAAGGTTCACAAGTTTAAGCGTTACTTTTGTGCATCTCCTGACTACGTTCGTATTAATGGGCTACCTAAACATCCTGATGACTTAGTTAAACATCAATGTATTGTTAATTCTGCAGTAAATAAGAATGAAAAAAGTTGGCTCTGGCATTCGAAAACTGGGGATCAAGGGGGGTCTAAGATCACTCCCGCTATTTCTACCGACTCAATAGATGTTGCTGCAACGCTAGCAATTAAAGGAATGGGCGTTGCTTCTCTTCCTGGTAGCCAGCTAAATCATTATTTTAAATCTGGCTCGTTAGTCGAGCTGTTTGACTATCAATTTTATCAACATCAAGATTTATATTTAGTTTATAGAACACGAGAATTTATGCGTGCAAACCTTAAACAACTTATTTTAGAATTGCAGGAGTTTTATCGAATTCAATATAGTAATTGCACTTTATCTAATTAGTGATTTAATTATGTTGGATAGGTGGTTTATTAATTTAAAATGAAAATCATCCTCAGTTGGCTGAACTTAAGCAGATAATATATAAATGAATTAAATTAAATTAATATTAAGGCTTCACTTATAGTGATTATAGTTGAATTTTTTTAGGCATCGTTATATGTATTTTTTAAATTTATCAGTCTCTATTTCTGATTAGTTAAAGTAGTGAACGTTAATGTAAATGAATAAAAGTTATCTATGGCATCACCTTTTGCTATGTCGGTATGTTATGGTGCTTTTACTCGTGAGGCTCAATAACCGACTCAGTTCTCATCAGTGACAGCCTAAACGAGAAAATACTTGTGGGTTGTAATTAATACTTCTATGTAGGGTAATTATTTGACCAATAATATTTTAAAATAAAATAGTGAGACCTAGCCAAGGAGACTTTGATGTTATCTGTACCATCTAATGTTGTAACAAAAATTAGTGCCTTTAATCCACCTCGCCGCACCCTTATGGGGCCAGGGCCTTCAGATGTCTATCCTGAAGTGCTTGCTGCGCAAGCAAAACCCACCATTGGTCATTTAGACCCTTTATTCGTCGCCATGATGGATGAGCTAAAAGCGCTGATTCAATATGCATTTCAAACTGAAAATGAAATGACCCTAGCTGTGTCTGCGCCAGGTAGCGCTGGTATGGAAACCTGTTTTGTAAACCTGGTTGAGCCAGGTGAAAAAGTCATCGTCTGTCGTAACGGGGTGTTTGGCGAGCGTATGCGCCAGAATGTTGAGCGCGTTGGCGCGACTGCGATTGTGGTTGATAACGAATGGGGCGAACCTGTTTCAGTATCAGCGGTAGAAGCAGCGCTGCAAGCCAACCCTGATGCCAAATTCTTAGCCTTTGTCCATGCTGAAACCTCTACTGGCGCAGTATCTGATGCTAAAAGCTTATGCGCATTAGCGCAGCAACATGATTGCTTAAGCATTGTCGATGCGGTGACATCACTGGGCGGCGTTGAGTTACGAGTGGATGATTGGGGCATTGATGCCATCTATTCAGGTAGCCAAAAGTGTTTATCATGCGTGCCTGGGATTTCGCCAGTGTCTTTTTCAGCCAAAGCGGTTGAGAAATTAAAGCAACGTAAAACACCTGTTCAAAGTTGGTTCCTCGATCAAACCTTGGTAATGGGTTATTGGGGGAGTAAAGATAGTGGCGCAAAACGCAGCTATCATCATACCGCGCCTGTAAATGCCCTTTATGCACTGCATGAGTCATTACGTATTTTGGCCAATGAAGGCTTAGAAAACGCATGGCAACGTCATGCTGATATGCATCAGTTACTGCGTGCCGGCCTTGAAAAACTAGGGCTTACTTTTGTTGTTGATGAAGCGTGCCGTTTACCACAACTCAATGCGGTGTTTATCCCTGAAGGTGTTGATGACGCTGCAGTGCGTAAACAGTTGCTGGAAAACTATAATTTAGAAATCGGTGCGGGCCTTGGGGCATTAGCGGGTAAAGCATGGCGCATTGGTTTGATGGGCTACGGCGCAAGACGCGAAAATGTTGCCTTGTGTTTACGTGCTTTAGAAGAAGCGCTGAACTAAGCAGGTTGATGTAAATGTTATACAAAAATGGCATCCAATTGGATGCCATTTTTATTGCTTTTTAGCCATGGTGATGGCTGAAAATACCAGCGATTTTCTACTCAGCTGAGAACTTTTTCTCTAATTCATCCACTTGGGCTTGCAGTGCTTCAAGCTTTTCACGGGTTTTTAATAACACGTGTTGCTGAACTTCAAACTCTTCGCGAGAGACCACATCTAATTTCATTAATTGGTTTTGTAGAATTTGCTTTGAACGTTCTTCAAATTCACCGGCAAATTGCTTTACGCCACTAGGAAGATTATCACTCAGTTGCTTGGCAACTTCTTCAAGTTTTTTAGGATTAATCATTATCAATTCCATATTAAAATTAGCTGTTTGTTAGCTCGATTGTACCTGAGGCGGAGGCGTTTTCCAAAGCAATCACCATTGTTTGCTGCTTCATTTGTCACTTTTAGTATTACGATCGAAAATACCATAACGATCGATATTTTTAATTGCAGCTTGGCGGTTTCTGGTATGATCACGATCCTTTTATTTTCGTTATTGGTGATCTAGTTAGCATGAAGTTAAATCCTGGGCAAAATGATGCCGTTCACTATGTTTCTGGACCTTGCTTGGTTTTAGCGGGGGCGGGTAGTGGTAAAACTCGGGTAATTATTAACAAAATTGCATACTTAGTTGAAAAGTGTGGCTACAAGGCGCGCAATATTGCTGCCGTGACCTTTACCAATAAAGCCGCCCGTGAGATGAAAGAGCGTGTATCGCAGTCAATGGGGCGTAAAGAAGCTCGCGGTTTGTGGATTTCAACCTTCCATACCTTAGGCTTAGAAATTCTTAAACGTGAATATAAAGTGGTGGGCTTAAAAGCTGGCTTCTCACTGTTTGATGACCAAGACACCTTTGCATTATTAAAAGAGCTCACAGAAGATGAGCTTGAAGAAGATAAAGACCTCATCAAAGCGCTTGCTAGCGCCATTTCAAACTGGAAAGGTGATTTAGTCGTACCTGATCAAGCGCTCAAACGTGGCGGTGACGAACAAACTCAATTATTTGCCAAGCTTTATCAGCGCTATGCCCAGCAAATGAAAGCCTACAATGCGCTGGATTTTGACGATCTGATTTTATTGCCGACGTTATTGTTGCGTCATAATGAAGAAGTAAGAACCCGCTGGCAGACCCGTATTCAATACTTGCTGGTGGATGAGTATCAAGATACTAATACTAGCCAATATGAGCTGGTGAAGCTGTTAGTTGGCGAGCGTGCGCGATTTACCGTGGTAGGTGATGACGATCAATCGATTTATTCATGGCGTGGTGCTAAACCGCAAAATTTGGTGTTACTAGGGAAAGATTTTCCGCAACTGCGCTTGATTAAGCTAGAGCAAAATTATCGCTCTAGCCAACGTATTTTACGTGCGGCCAATATCTTAATTGCTAATAACCCCCATGTGTATGAAAAAACCTTATTCAGTGAGCTAGCCTACGGTGAGCCGCTTAGGGTGCTATTTGCTGCCAATGAAGAGCAAGAAGCAGAGCGGGTGGTAGCGGAGATTATTCGTCACAAATTCGTTGGCCGTACTCAGTTTGGTGATTATGCCATCTTGTATCGGGGTAACCATCAATCGCGGTTATTAGAACGTGCATTAATGACTAACCGCATTCCTTATAAGCTTTCAGGTGGCACTTCGTTTTTTGCACGCGCAGAAATTAAAGACATTATGGCTTACCTGCGCTTGGTGGTGAATCCAGATGATGATAATGCCTTCCTAAGGGTTGTTAACCTTCCTAAACGTGGTATTGGCCCTGCAACACTGGAGCGTTTAGGCAGTTATGCCAATGAAAAGCACATCTCGTTATTTGAAGCGATTTTTCAAGCTGAGCTAAACCATCATCTGTCGCCAGCGGCAATGGGGTCGTTATATCAGTTTGGTAAATTCATAGTCGATACCGGCGAAGTGGCTAGCCGCGGTGAACCGGTAGACGCCATTAAGCAGCTTATTCGTAAAATTAACTACGAAGATTATTTGTATGAAACCAGCACCAGCGCTAAAGCAGCTGAAATGCGGATGAAGAATATTTCAGAGCTGTATAAATGGGTGACTCAAATGCTTGAAGGTGATGATTTGGACGAACCAATGACCTTACCTGAAGTCGTTACCCGTTTGACCTTGCGTGACATGATGGAACGTAACCAAGAGGATGAAGGCGGCGATCAAGTACAGCTGATGACCCTACATGCATCGAAAGGCCTCGAATACCCTTATGTGTTTATGGTGGGCACCGAAGAGCGCATCTTGCCGCATCAGTCGAGTATTGATGAAGACAATGTCGATGAAGAGCGCCGACTCGCTTATGTGGGGATCACCCGAGCACAGAAAGAGTTATGGTTTACTATGTGTCGAGAACGGCGCCAGTTTGGTGAAACCATGCGCTGTGAGCCAAGCCGTTTTTTGATGGAACTGCCTCAAGATGACTTGATTTGGGAAAACCGTAAACCAAAGCAAACTGAGCAAGAAAGGCTGCAAACCGGTAAAAGCAATATCGCTAACTTGCGAGATATGTTTAAGAAGTAAGCTTAGCTAACTGACACTCCGCTCCTTGTTGGGTGTCAGCTATTTTCTCTAACTGCGTTTTTATACAGATGTCGTTAGCAGAGAATAAGCGCCCTTGACCTTGGTAGTACCCCAGCTGTCGTAACGCTGTGAGTTGTTCGTCAGTATTAACTCCATCAGCAAACATTTCAAACCCTAAGGTCGATGCAATGAGGCAATATGCTTTAGCCAATTGCAATTGTTTGCTATTCAGTAAATGTTGGCTTGCATCAGCATCCAGTTTAAGGGCTTTTATTGGCAAAAAGCTGAGGCTGCTTAACGAGCTATAACCTGTGCCATAACCATTAATGCCGATATTAACCTCAAGCTCAGTTAAAGTATCAAAGGCCGTGATATGGTTTTTTCGGTCTTTAACGAAGGCTTTTTCATGGAAAAACACCCATAAATGGCTTGGACTGATTTGGCTATTTTTGATGGTGTTTTTTAAGCTTCGTAAGTCGTATTTCAACTTAATATGCTTGCTTGATAGTGACATGTGAATTTGTGGCGCGTGGCCCAGGGTGTCAGTTAACGCCTTATAGCCACTATCGATATATTTAAATATATAGTCATCAAAAATGGTGATAGTTTGGGTTTTACTCGCCAATGACTGCAGTTGTTGGTGACTGATACTACCATGTGTAGCGTGTTGCCAAGAGGCTATGGGCTCATAAGCCAAAATGCTCAGACCATCAAAATCGACCACGGGGATTAAATTAACATTTATATGGTGATTTTCTAATGCCTGCTGGAAGTCCTGCTCTAATTCCACTCTTTGATTAAAGTGTTGCTCAATGTGCTGATCAAACACCACATAACAACCTTTACCTTTGGCTTTTGCCTGATACATAGCAGTGTCAGCATGACGTAAAATAGACTCGCTGTCATAGGAGGTGTTCTTTGCGCTATAAGCCACGCCAATACTAGCGCCGGAGATTACCTGTTGGCTGGTTAATGTAAACGGCTGAGCGATGGCTTTAAGTATGCGTTCACTGACATCTTCAGCATCTTGTTTACGATGAATTGAGTCTAGCAGTATCACAAATTCATCACCGCCTAAACGTGCAAGGGTATCGTTATCACGGATACACGCTTTTAATCTTTTTGAGGTTTCAATTAAAAATCGATCCCCTTCTAAATGACCTAAAGTATCGTTAATTTGTTTAAAGCCATCTAAGTCGATAAACAATAATGCACATTGTTCATTTTTATTACGCCTAAGATGTTTAATGGTTTGGGATAAGCGCTCCATAAAGAAGCTACGATTGGGTAAGCCGGTTAAATTATCATGTTTGGCATCAAAGACTAATTGGGCTTCGATCTTTTTACGCTGCATAATTTGTCGCTGCAAATTGTCATTCATTTCAGCGATAGCATGGGTGCGCTTTTGGACTTTGTCTTCTAATAATTCATGACTTCTTTTTAGCTGCTCTGCGGCTAATTTCTTTTCTATGGCATTGGCAATGTGTTGTGACACAAAGGTCAGTAACTCAAGATCTTTAACCGCAAAAGAGTCGTTATCGCTTAAGCTGTATATCGTTAACCCACCGGTGACTTCACCGTGGATAAATAATGGAATACCAATCCATTGCACCATTGCGTGAGTGTGGTTTAAGTCTGGATTATGGCCGTAGATGTCACCGGCTTTAATTAATGCTTGAATATCTTGCTGGCGCAGCAGTAGCGGCTTTTTATGCTTAAGAATATATTCTGTTAGCCCATCTTGCATTGGACGAGGCTTAGGCGGCTCTGAAGCCATCTTAGAGACATAAAAGGGGAAAGAAAGCGTATTGCTTGCTTTATTAACTAAAGAGATAAAACAATTTTCTGCAGGAATAAGTTGGCTGATGATTTTGTGGATCTGTGGATAGAATACAGATTGGCTAACATCAGAGGTCGACAGATCTGCAATTTGAAACAGTGCTGATTGCAACTTTTCAGCTTTTACGCGCTCTTGTACCTCTTGTTTTACTTTTTCGTAGGCATCACTGAGCTCTTTAGTTCGCTGCACAATGGCAATTTCGAGCTCTTCATTATGACGCAAACGTTCCATTACCCCAGAGATATGGTGGCAAATAAAGCCCATTAATTCTAATTCTAATTCACCATATATGATGTCATCACTGTAGCTTTGAACAACTAATACGCCAGTGACCTTATCATTATGCTTAATTGGTACCCCTAACCATTGCAGGCAGGCTGAACCTAAGTCATCTATTTCGCCTGCTTTTACCAGTGACTCAAAACCTTGATCATCACACAATAATGGCTCGCCAGTTCTCAGTACGTAGCCAGTAATCCCCCGTTTGAGCAGCGCTGATATTTCTTCATCGGGATAAAGCTCACTTGGATGGGGATCTTTTTCATCGGCAAAAAAAGGCAAGCTAATAATACTGCTGTCGGTATCGAGTTCAGCAATAAAGAAGTTATCAGCGTGGATAAGTTTTTGCAGGTGAGAGTGAACGCCATGATAAAAAGCATCAAGGGAGATGGCGTTAGTGGCAATGTTGGAAATTTCCAGTAATGCATTTTGGATTACTTCAGCACGTTTGTATTTGCTTAGCAAACGCCTTAGTCGTGACACTCTTCTTTTGAGGTGCTCAACATTATCTGAACTAAATATGGGGAAGGTTCCCTTTTCCATAGCACGCCCTTAATTCCTTTAAGACTTTTTACTGACGTTTCAGTATATGAAACTTAACCAATAATGTGAACCAACATGAGTTTATAATTAAAAATGCTCAAAAATATCCCAATTCAGTCAAAACATGAGCAAACAGAAAAAAAATTAAAAACAAAGGTAGACGTGAAGCTGATTTATCCCTATTATGTGCGTCGCTAACCAAGGCGAGCGCCCATAGCTCAGCTGGATAGAGCGTACCCCTCCGGAGGGTAAGGCCGAAGGTTCGAATCCTTCTGGGCGCACCATTCGGTACAGTAGCTTGTTAGCAAAATTGAAAGGTCAGTGGTGATTGTAGCTCAGTTGGTAGAGCCCCGGATTGTGATTCCGGTTGTCGTGGGTTCGAGCCCCATCAGTCACCCCATTCAATTTAACTTCTTTTAGAAGTGTCGTAATTGCAACATCTTCGGTGATTAGCGCAGCCCGGTAGCGCATCTCGTTTGGGACGAGAGGGTCAGAGGTTCGAATCCTCTATCACCGACCAAATTTTAGTATTCCAATTAGTGATTTATTTTGATCCTATCAGATTGGCCTACCGTATAAAAAGTTACATTCAGTGAATAGCGTTGTTGATAACGCGTCACTCACTCTTTTAGAGTGAAGCAAAGGGTTGACCTTATAAGACTTAGAATATCAGTAAAAATTTCGGTGATTAGCGCAGCCCGGTAGCGCATCTCGTTTGGGACGAGAGGGTCAGAGGTTCGAATCCTCTATCACCGACCACATTTAACAAAAAAGCCACTCAATGAGTGGCTTTTTTGTATTTCAAATAAACTCCTTGTGCAGCATCATCCCCTTTAGCTACTCCCTTGTTACCTCAATGGTTGGTACGTTTAGTTAGCATCGCTGGGTTTGTTATACATTAATGCAGGTTACAGATAATAAAAAACCACATTTGCATGTGGTTTTTTGGGTATGAATTACCTTATTGGCTGATAAATTAAATGTTGATGGAAACCGGCGGTGAAATAAAGCCTTGGTAAGCATCAAGTCGCATGGAGGCAAAACGTTCTAACTGTGTTTGCTGCTGTATTCCGGTGACTATGACTTGAATATCTAAGCCTTTGGCCACATTCGATAAGGCTCTACATAGCTCAATATTGTGTTGGTCATCTTCCATATAGGCAAAGGATTGATCCAGTTTGACATAACTTGGGCGCAGGCTTTGTAAATAGGCCATTGAACCAAATTGACGGCCGAAATGATCAATACCAAATGTTGCCCCGTTATCACGAATAATATGGCATAACTTTTCACAGTTTTCTAAATCACTATAAACACTGGCTTCAGGTATATCAAAACAGATCCTTT
Source organism: Shewanella sp. 3_MG-2023 (assembly GCF_030548765.1). Classification (NCBI taxonomy): domain Bacteria; kingdom Pseudomonadati; phylum Pseudomonadota; class Gammaproteobacteria; order Alteromonadales; family Shewanellaceae; genus Shewanella; species Shewanella sp. 3_MG-2023. The sequence goes on from NZ_JAUOSH010000033.1 coordinate 39,906, forward strand.
CAGGGAAATTGCAATGACGTAAAAACTGCTGCAACCAAGTGTGAAAATGAATATCACTAATACTTTGAAAGGTGAGGTTAATAGCGAGTGGCTCATAATTTCGCTCTAAAAGTCGGTTTTCTACCACAGTTTCAATTAAACATTGATCCAGCAAGGTGCCTAATGACAATAACTCAACATAAGGCATAAATTGACCTGCGTGTTGCAATTTGTCGTCGACGGTAAGTTGGCAGTAAACTTCCCGCTGGCATACCTCTTTTTTGCGATTGAGCAAAATAGGCTGCCATCTGAACTGGAATTTTTTATTTCGAATCGCATCGGTGAGATTAGTGCGCCATTGCTCACGGCTAAATAATTGTTGTTCGTCGGTTTCAAACCAATGAAACACTTTATTGTCTTTTAGTGACTGCTGCAGTGCATTGTCAGCTTGGGCTAAAATATCACTGACGGTCATTTGACCAATGCGCTCTGCAACACCAATCGCAAAGCCTTCGTTGGGCTTACAACCTGCTTTTGATATTTCCTTATTAAGGGTTCTGAGTAAGGTTTGTAAGTATTTAGTTAGCTGTTCATGTTCAACATCGGCGATCAAAAAAGCAAATTCATAGGCGGCAATACGGCCAATAACAGAAGGTGCTACCTCATCTAAATGGTGCTGCAGCTTTTGTGACAGCAATTTAATGGTTTCATCACGTACTTGATAACCATATTTACTGTGCACTGTTTCTAACCAGTCAAATTTGGCTAAGAATATTGCTCCACTGCTAGGCTCTGCTAACCAGCCATTAATTCGACTGACCATATATTGTCGATTTGGCAGCCCTGAAACCTGATCGACGAGGTTTTTCTTACGTAGGGCTGAGACTTCTTCATCCAGTGAGTTAAATACCTGTTTAAGTTGTGCCGACATGCTATTAAATGCACTTACTAACTCTTGCAGCTCTTTAGTTTTAGGCATTGGCATATCAGGTCCAAACTGCTGATTAGCCACTTTTTTTGCATGAATTGAAAGGTCGTGTAACGGTTTTAAAATAAAGCCTAAGCCAAAGCGAGCGCAGACGATAGCCAATAAAAATAGAATGGAAAAAATGATAATGGTATTAGAAATAATCCGCCACAGTTCATGGTAGCCAAACCCAGGGTGAGCGGTAATTTCTATTTTAGCTAATTGCAGCCAGCCTGAGGTTAAGACAGTCTCTTTGGTGATGCTTTTAAATAGCTCAAGGTCAATAAACCACTGCGGTACACCGTCGATTCTGATGGCGTTATTCCACACTTGTTGCTTACCATCAACCAGCCAAGTGAGTTTAATTTGCTGGTAATAACCGCCTTCAAATATCACATTGACTAGGGTTTCTGCGCCAACATCATCACCATTTTCAAGGGCAGGGACGAGCATAATACCAAGGGAATGACTGGCATTATTTAAATCTGATTCCATCTGCTTACTCAAGAAACTTTGGGTCTCAGTAAACTGCACGTAACCTAAGCTGATCACCACCAGTAAAAATAAACCAAAAAGTAACGCATAGATTTGACGAAAGAGGGTCATCTTGGTCACTGCTCCATTTTTTGTTTGGGTTGACGCAAGCGGTCGATACCCAATCTAAGTTTTAAATCATTCCATTTTTCAAGACGTGACGAGGAGCCAGCAAGCACACCTCGGCCTTTTTCTTTGTTGAGCCATAACTGTTTACCATTAAAACTATAAACAGGTATTAAATCATTTCTCATTGTCGCGGGTTTTATTATCGGGTCTAGATTGTCTAAAACCAGTGGTACCGCGCCTGGTGTTTCATAGTAAGCTAGCACCATGTGGTACTGGTTTACTGTTTTGGCTTTTACCATGGTAATTCTGAGTTTATCTTCAGGTATACCAACTTGGAGTAAGGTAAAGTATTTAGCGATAGAAAAATCTTCGCAATCACCAGCATTGACCCCAATAAACTCCATCGGAGAAGCCCAATAATTAGACTCGCCCCATAAGGCTTTATCGTCAACAAACTTAAATAAGTTAAAGAAACGGTTAACCTTTTCTAGCCTGGCAAGCTCATCAAGTTGCGGTGCTTCATTGATGATTTTGAACCAAGCTGTGGCGCGTTTTCCAGCTCTTTCACCGTAATGATCAGTTAAAGCATTAATGGTTTTTTTTGCATCAATTTGCGCTGGTGGCGCGGCAAAAAGCCCCGATACCATCAAAGCAGATGCTAGCAGTGAATAATGACAACATTGTTTTATACGTTCTAACCTCGAACGGCCATTATCAGGCAACTGTTAGCACCTCAATGACAATTTTTACTGATCAACAGTATAAATGTGCCACTTCATATCTGTTTTTGAATCATCGCCAGTCACTTCAGCAATAACCCGGCGGTTAGCCTCATTAGCCTCGGCTGAGTCAGATTCATCAATAGGTCTATCGTAGCTATAGCCAATGGCATTGAGCCTTGACGGATTAATAGCAAAAGTGTCAGCTAATATTTGGGTAACGTTTTGTGCTCTGGCTTGAGATAAGTGTAGATTATGCTCATAGCTACCGGTTTTACTGCAATGGCCTTCAATGGTGACATTGGTGCTAGGGTACAGCTTCATTAATTGCGCAATTTGTTCAATTTGCTGATAAAAGCGTGGGTTAATGTCTGCTGAGTCATTTTCAAACAGAATGTGTAACTCCTGGCGCTCATTAATTTTGCTTACGGTGGCGCAGCCATAATTGTCGATATCAGCACCAATGACCGTTTCTAAGCAGCGCTCACGGGCCATAATCACACCGTCATTATCATTATCATTAAGATCAAACTCTTGTTGCGTGGCCGTATCCATAGTGACAATGTCTCGCATCGAACAGCCAGTCGCTAAGCTTATTACAAGTAGCAAAAACAAATATTTCATCATCTTACTCCACCTTCATAATCACGTTCACCTTGCCAAATATCTGGACGTGTGACCCGCAACGAGTCAAGCAATCTACCCGTTGCATTTAGCAGCCGATATTTTGCCGCCGTTTCGTCAAACTCAGTTTGCAGGTAATCTTTACGGGCTTGAAACAGCTCATTTTCAGTATCGAGTAAATCCAGCAAGCTACGTTGGCCTAAATTAAACTGTTGAGAATAAGCTACTTGGGTATCTTTAGAGGCAATCACATGGTCGCGAATATAGCGTTTTTGCGGTGCTAGCATCTCATAAGCATTCCAAGATAAATGCACCCCTTCAATAACTTGGCGATGTGCCCGTTGACGAATTTCTTTGGCCTCATTGATTTTGTAAGCAGCTTCCTTTTCCCGTGCGAGATCTTTACCACCTGAGAAAAGGTTGTATTTAACTCGTACCATGCCGACTAAATCGTTATTATGGCCGCCGACATTAGGGTTGAGAGCACTGCCAGTGCCGTAACCATCTTCACCATCTACATCATTATTCCAATTACCATTTAATTCTAATGAGAACTTTGGATAGTAATTTGACTGCGCTGATTTTCGTTCTTTATCTGCGGCGTTAATATCGCTATTGGCAGATTTAAGGATCGGATGATTTTCTTGGGCCATCAGCACGCTTTCAGCGATATTATCAGGCATCAAATCCATATCTGGCACTGGTGCAACTAAGTTATCAGGTTCTTTTTCGACAATACGAATATACTGTGCTTTCGCATCTAATAGGTTATTTTTAGCTGCCATAACATTAGCGTTAGCACGAGCTAATCGACCTGATATTTGCGATAAATCAGCAATGGAGCCTAAGCCTGATTCGGTGCGCTGCTTAATTTGGTCGTATATTTCTTCATGACTTCGGAGGTTTTTTTCCGATAACACTAATAGCTGCTCAGCTTTAATGTAATTGGTGTAAACCTTACTTACTTCTAAAGCGATATCTTCAGCAGCGGCAAATAATGCCCACTGTTCAGCACTGGCTTCAAATGAGTAGCGATCAACTTCACTGCTGGTATAGAAGCCGTCAAATAACATCTGTTTGATGCTAAAACCTGCTTCACCACGTTCGAGCTCCATAACGCCATCATCTAAATTATCGTTACCAGGCTGGCTTTTACGTCGGGTTGAGGGGCTGTCCGTTTGCTCCCAACCATAGGCGCCGGTTAAATCAACTGTTGGCATATAACCTGCCACAGCTTGATTAACTTGCTCCTCACGGGCTTTAAAGCGATTAAAGGCAATACGCAACTCTGGATTAGTATCCAAAGTATGGGCGACAGCTTGTTCTAACGATTGCGCGTTTAGAGTAGGTACTGCAAAAAATGCAGACATTGCCAATGCCAAAATACTTAACTTACGACACTGGGTTATATTCAATTTCATGTAAAAAACCCTCCAGGTTTTTTGTTTAATTCTCTCGAAGTGCAGTTTCTTTAGCCCTTAAAATAGGGTTTAAAATATACTCAAGGATTGTTCTTTGTCCGGTTATTACGTCTACTGAGGTAAGCATTCCCGGAATAATTGGCATCTGTGTGCCATCTTTTTTTATCAAATTTGATTCTTTGGTTCGTACTCGGATGGTATAAAAGCTGTTGCCTTCTTCATCTAAACTGGTATCGGCACTAATGTGCTCTACGGTGCCTTTGAGGCCGCCGTAGCGGGTAAAGTCATAAGCGGTCACTTTGACGATTGCGGGTAATCCTGGGTGTAAAAATGCAATATCTTGTGGGGTTATCTTAGTCTCAATCAGTAGCTGATCTTCTGATGGCACAATTTCAATAATCTCTTCACCTGGTTGTACCACACCCCCTAAGGTATTCATATGTAAGGTTTTAATGGTGCCGTTAACGGGTGAGGTAATAATGGCTTTGCTGATCTTATCGAACGCGCCTATTTGCGCTTGGTTCATCCTAGATAGCTTAGTTTGCATTTCATTTAATTGGGCGCGTAAATCAGCAGCGTAAACAAATACCGCCTCACGGCGTTTAAGGATAGCTTCATCCATAGTGGCTTTTAATTTAGGCCGCAGTAGACGTAAGGTTTTAAGCTCACCTTGAATGTCATTAACAGTACGTTCAAGTTTTAATAGCTCAACTTCTGGAACGATACCTTTTTGTGCTAGGGGTTTAGTGAGTTCTAATTCCCGTGAAATCAGCTGATAGCTTTTGGTTAGGGTGATAATTTTAGAGCTTAACTCTTCAGTTTCTTGTTGGCGCTGCTGAATTTGGCGCACCAAAATTTCTAACTGATTGCTGAGATTATCTAAACGGCCGCTGTATTCAGCTTGTTGGTTTTTAACTAAGTTAGGCTCATCATTGATAATCTCATCAGGAAAAACTAATGGCTGCTTCGTGATTTTAACTTGCTCGCGCCAGTTTGAAGACATGTCAGAAATAACAATACTATCTAGCTCGGTTCGCAGGCGGATCACATTAGTTTGTAAGCTATAAACCTCTTGTTCTTGTTGAGCAAAATCTGAGCGGAAGCGAATGTCATCAATTTTGACTAATGGCTGACCTTTGGTGACTATCATGCCTTCTTGGACATAGATTTCTTGTAGTACGCCACCATCCAAACTATCAATGAGTTGCACTTGGGAAGAGGGGATAACTTTGCCCATTCCTGAAGTTACCTGATCTAATTCAGAAAAATAGGCCCAAATAAAGAAGCAGATAAACATGGCCGCAATTGACCAAATGATTAGGTGATGACCACGTGGTGACTCGGTCATCATGGCACCATAAACATCATCGACCATGTCTAAATCATGGTTAGAGAGCTTGTTAGTCATTAACTGCGCCCTCCTGCAAGTAAGCCATTATTGAGTTTTTCAAGCACGCGATCTTTGGGGCCATCGGCAACAATATGGCCCTTATCAAGTACGATAATGCGATCAACTAAACGTAATAAGTGCATCTTATGGGTGATCAGTAATAAAGTGCGGTCTTTACTGACATGCTCCATTGAGCGAATAAACTGTTTTTCAGCGCGAGCATCTAAACTGGCTGTTGGTTCATCCATTAATAAGATGGGCGGATCATTTAAGGTTGCTCTTGCTAATGCAACGGTTTGACGTTGCCCTCGGCTTAATGACAAGCCGCCTTCACCTACTTGCTGATCTAAACCTTCAGACTCAAGGTTAGTAAACATACTGACCCCAGAAAGCTGCACTGCACGAATAAGTTGATGCTCTGTCACCTGACGGGTGCCAAAAAGAATATTATCTTTAATAGAACCATGAAAAAGGGTCACATCTTGGGGCAAATAGCCGAAATTTTTACGTAAATCACTGGGGTGAATTTGACCCGCATCTAAGCCATCGTAACGCAGGCTGCCTTGAGTGGGTTTATACAAGCCAACTAACAGTTTTGCTAAGGTACTTTTGCCTGAGCCATTACGGCCGATAATAGCAATACGCTCACCGGGTTTTATGTGGACGGAAAGCGGATGTAGCACAGGTCTTTCGGCTTCAGGAAAGCTGAAAGCGATGTTGTCAGCATCAATTTTACCTTGTAAGCGCTGTTTGCTAACCAAATGGCCTTTGTTTTCAAACTCTTCTTCTTGGTTCATTACCTCGTCAAGTTGGCGTAGCGAGCTTGCTGTTTGGTTGCCTCGAGTAATTAGCCCTGCAAGTTGCGCCATCGGTGAGATCGCGCGGCTTGAAAGCATCACCGCTGCGATAATGCCGCCCATTGAGATAGCATTATCAGCCACCCGATACACCCCAAGGATCACCACGCAGACGACGGTAAGCTGCACAATAAAGTTAGCCACATTACTGACGGCATTAGTGAGTTTTTTAGATTTAAGCTGCCAGTTAGCGGTGTGGCCTATCATCTGCTGCCAACTTTTTTGTACTAGGCCTTCTGCGCCATTAGCTTTAATGGACTCTAATGCCGTTAAGCTTTCAATCAAATGGCCGTGCTTGAGGCTTGAAAAGCGGTTACTTTCTTCAATTGCGGCCTTAAGTTTTGGTTGGATGTAGAACGTAAAGCCGATAATGATAATCCCCCCAAGAACTGGGATAACCGCTAGGTCACCGGCAACAATATAAATAATGGTGACAAACAGTAGGGCGAACGGAAGGTCCACTAAGGTGGTGATGGTTGCAGAGGTTAAAATTTCTCGAATACTGTCAAATTCACTTAATTGCCTTGCCATGCCGCCCACGCTAGGGGAGCGTTTTGATAGTGGAATCCCAATTGCTTTGGCAAATAATTTTGAAGAAACAATGATATCGACTTTTTTACCTGCAACATCAATTAAGTAGCTGCGTAACTGACGTAAAATAAGATCAAATAAATAGGCAATCCCTGCGCCAATGGCGAGTACCCATAATGACTCAAAGGCTAAATTCGGTACCACTTTATCGTATACATTCATGATGAATAATGGTGATACCAATGCGAATAAGTTAACTAGCACAGATGCAATCAGGGCATCTCGATAGATGGGTGCTGAGTCTTTAATGCTTTGTAGTAACCAGTGAGTACTATTATCGTGAATGTGAACATCAAAGCTGTTATCGCCACGAAACTCTTGTTTAACTAAAAATAGATAACCCACATAAAGGGTTTCTAGTTCTTCAATGGTGAGAACTTCTTCTCCACCGGTTTCGGGTAATTGAATGGTTGCTTTGTCAGCATCGATATCAAGGCTATGTAATATGCAGGCTTTTTTATCTTTAAGCAGTAAAATACAAGGCAGTAAAATAGCTGATATTTGATTAAGATCTTTACGGGTTAATTTAGCTGACAAACCACCACGCGAGGCAGCTTGCGGTAGTAAATCTGGAGTGATGTTAGCGCCAGTTAATGGTAAGCCTGCCGCAAGTGAGTCACTTGAGCATGGCGAACCAAAATGTTCAGTCATTAAGACTAAGCAATCAAGTAATGGATCAACAGTGGTCCGTTGGGACGCTGAAATAGTCCACTGTTCTTGATTGTTTGATGCAGTTGCTGGCACCTAATGCTTATCCTTTAGAATTATTGTTATAAAAGTAACTACCTTGTTAGCGCCGTTATGATACAACGTGACGCCAACAAAGTGTTGTATTTATGGAATAATATTTTCATCACTTTGTATCTGGAATATGCCTGTAGCTTGATTACTCGCTACGGCAGCACTTTCATCTGCAGCAGAGTCAATAATTAACGCCCCATCTGCTAACAGACCACTAATAACAACACCCTCATCAGTGGTGCCATAATTGCTATTATCAGATAAATCTACCCCATCGAGTACAATGACTTGATCAACACTATTGTTGTCATCGGCATCTATGGTGATCGTGGTATTACCATCAGCAAAAGAGATGCTTAAGAAGTCTGTTAGGGTGTCAGTATCTTCCCCTTGCAATAAGTCACTCAAATCTAATTTGTCAGCGTTGATGTCAAAACCACTAATGGTGTCGGTGCCAATATCATTAGCTGACCAGGTGTAAGTATCATCACCTTCGCCGCCAATGAGTAAATCATCACCTAAACCACCGATTAACAGGTCATCGCCTTCACCGCCAATGAGCAAGTCGTTACCACTGCCACCGATTAGTACATCGTCGCCAGCGCCGCCATCTAGGCTGCTATTAGAGGCATTTGCCATGATGATATCGTTTTCATGGGTGCCTGTAAGAGTGGTTGAGTTTTGATAATCAACTGTTACTTGTGCACTGTCAGTAGCGCCATTACCCTCGAGGGTATAGTTAAAGTTATCGCCATCATTGGCAGCATTTACAGTAACGACGCCATTGGATAAGCTCGCGCCACCGTCAACGGAGGTTATAGCCGCAGAAATTGGCGTTGCGTCTCCATGGGTTAGATAGGCAGTATCAATACTGAGTGTTGAACCATCAGCCTGATTAGTAATGATATTATTTACGTTTGCATCAAGTCCGGCATAGTAATCAAGTTCAATAACCAAAGAGAGTGAATTGCTATCTCCGTCATTATCAAGGACTTCAATGTCTATGTTTTCTTGTTGATTGAGGATATTTTCATCAACATCAATGAAGTAGTTATATACGCCTGTTTCAAAATCTATGGTAAATGTGCCGCCAAAACTTGTGGTGAGTACTTGCTCAGGATTAGCAGGGTCATAATTGTAGGTGGCACCCCCTAAGGTGATGCTATCAACACGGCCGCCATCGGCGCCGATTAATACGCCAGTGGTGCTATCTCCCGTTATGATGCCTAAGTCTCCAACAATCGTACTGTTATCGAAATAGTTAAGAATGGTAGTAGTAAGGTCGTCTGCGTCGTCTACGACAATGGCATATTCTTCATTACCATTTATTTCAGGGTAAGCAATAGGCAGCAGCTCATCTAAGCTGGCATTGCCAATACCGATTCCGAAAGAAATATCATAATTATCTTGAACGTAAGTTTGCCATTCAGTTTGTTGGTCCGTATCTACTTCTCGCCCAGATGATGGTACACCGTCAGAGATAAAGTAAACAAAGTTTTGATCGGCGCCAGTGGGTAAATCTCCACTATCCATAACAGTATTAATGGCTGCTGCGTAGTTAGTACCGCCATTTGCGACTAAGCTGTTTAAGTAATTAATCGCGCCATCAATATCATCCAGTAACCAACCAGAGTTTGAGGTCCCGCTTGAATAAGTAATGATTTGTAAATTGACATTACCTGTTTGATCAACTTCTTTAATCAGTGCGGTGAGTGACTCAACTGCAGTTTCAAGATAGCTTTTACCATTGCCCGCCGGATTGCCCATACTGCCAGAAACATCGAGCACAAAGGTTAAATTGGTGGTAACAGGTGCTGAAACTGTTTGAAGGTTTTGGGTTATATCATTAGCAATAGGAATATCATCAACAATGGTTATTTCAAGATTAGCGTCACTGGTAACACCACTGCGATTCTCGATAATATAATTAAAGTTTTCGAGTAAATCAGTGCCTGTGTTGTTGGTATTATTAAGTTCATATTGATAATCACCTGCACGTATACCCACTGCATCTTCGGTATAGACAGTTAATGTGCCATTAGTGGTATTGATTGTAATGATGCCATCGGATGGGCTCTGGCCTTCAATGCTGGCAATGATAGTCGAAGCACTAACGCCAGAGTCATTGTCGAATAAATTACCCGTAGCAATATGAGAATTACTGCCTTCCTCTGTACCTTGAACCAGCCCTGCTTCTGAAACGGTTTGACTGTCAGCTGTTGCAATTGGAGTAGAGTCTTGGTTTACCGTTAATGTCGCTTCAGAAGTATCTCCGTCAATATCTTCGAGAATGTAACTGAATTCTTCGCTGATAGGCACGCCGTCACCTGCGGATGACACGGATAAATTATTTAAACCATAACGGCCATCAGCAGACGTTAAAACGATAAATTGGAATGCGGTATTACTAATGATGTTGATACTATTGTCGGTCGTACTTCCGGTGGCGACAATGGTAGTTCCATCGGCAGCATAAGCGGTCCAAGTAGCCTCGTCATTATTACCTACATTGGTTAATCCAATCGTCGCTTCAGTAAAGTTGCTGCCGCTGCCTAAATCAATAACCAAGGCCTCAGAGTTGTTAATTAAACTACCACCTACACCTATACGGCTTCCATTGTCACTAATATTCGTGCCGGGATCGCCCAAGTTGTTTAAATCTAGATTGTTAACATTATCGATGCCAGTTAGTGAAATGCCATTATTGAGGGTTAAATCACTTAAACTAAAGCTTTCAACAATTGAGTCAGTTTGGGTTGACTCATAGGTATAGCTACCGTCTTGGTTGGCAATCAAAATACCCTTGTCGGTTAAGATAGTGATATTGCCATCAGGATCAAAATTGGAGTAGGTCGTGCCTTGGAAATTGAAACTTATAATTGAGGCAGCATCAGCACCAAGTTGATCTATTCCACTGCCATCAGTACCAGCACCAGTGATGACATTGCCATAGGCTGTGCCACCAAAACCAATACTATCAACATCATCAAGTGCAATTGGCGCTGTATCAACAACATCAATATTTATCGCTGTCCAGCTTGAATTGCCTGTGCCATCAGTGACTTGATAATAGAAAGTATCGACAATAACATCGCCAGAGTTATGTACTAAGCTAGGCGCTTGGTAGCTGTAGGTGCCATCAGCATTGATGGTAATCGTTCCACCTAATGTGGTTGTGAATGAGGCGCCCGCTTCGGTAGCGTCAATCTTACTTGTATCAGATGCATCAGGCGCAAAACCACTGATGGTTAAAGTCTCATTTTCAGCATCGGTATCATTGTTCACTAAATCATTGGTTGTAAATGTGAGTAACTCACTTTCTGACGTTGAGAATGAATCGCTACCTGATACAGGGTTATTATTAATCCCCACGATATTAATGGTAACGGTTGCAGTATCTACGGCACCATATTGATCGGTAATCGTGTATGTGAAAGTATCGGTATCCAATTCTCCCGCAGTTAACGAATCAAAAGCACCGTTGACATCATAGCTGTAAGTACCATCAGCATTGATAGTGACGATAGCACCACTGGTTAACGTGATTGCTTGTCCATATGTGTAGCTCGAACCATTGACATGACTAATACTGAAGCTATGACCTTGGGCATCAGTATCATTAGCAAATAAACCTTCTGTGATATCACTAATGGTTAATATCTGATCCTCTTGAACAACATAAGCATCAACCAGTGCAGGCCCTGTGACAGTGACAGAGTCTAAGTAGTAGTCTGAGGAGTCAGTGAGATCTGGCCCTCCATTTACTTCACTAATAGTTGGTGCAGCTTCAAATACCAGCTGGTCAAATACAAGGTTGCCAGTATTAATTGTAAATGTGCCGGTTGTGCCACTAGTTGTTGAAAAGGTTTCGGTTGCGACCAATTGACCATTGTAATAAGCGTACCAAGTACCTTGCTCACCGCTATTTTCATCAGCAAACATTCTAGAAACACTAAAGGTTGCTTCATTAACTAGGCCATTGAAATCAATGACAATCGCTTCTGATGTTCCTGATGCAGAATCATACTCAATCTGACTTGTAATTTGGTCTGTGGATCTTGGAGACCCATCCACACCTAATTGATTAGTGCCATCATTATAAGTCAGTGTTCCGGTGCTGCCGTCAGCATTTCTGGCGCTAATCACAAAGTCTGCTTCGCCATCAGCATTTGTAGGACTTACCCAACCGTTGGATGAGTCAGCAGTGGTTGAAAAAGTGGTCCCTACAGCATCATCGACAGCATCGACAGTGTTTAAATCGATAGTCACAATTGCAGTATCACTTAAACTACCATCAGAGGTTTTCACTGTTAAATTAAATTGAGAAGACTGCTCAGAATTAATCTGGTTAGTGTCATTTACTGAGATTACACCAGTATTTTGATCAATGATAAATGCACTATTCTCACTGGTTAAGCTTTCTGAACCATTAGATAAAACAAAGGTATAGGTCAGTGAATCACCATCGATATCAGTGTCGTTAGATGTTGTCGCTTCATCAACATCATAAATCACAGTGCCATTTGCAACAGATTCATTGATTTGAGTTTGATAATTGTTAATCACAGGGGCATCGTTCACTTCGCCCACATTGATGGTGAGCAGGCCGATGTCGCTGAGACTGCCGTCAGAGACGGTGTATTCGACGGTATCGACGCCAGTAAAGTTCAGTGGCGGTGTATAGGTGTAACTGCCATCGGCGGCGATAACAATGGTGCCGCCCTGGGTCGTGGTAAAGGTGCCCGCGGTGACGGTCAGATCATCGCCATCGACATCTAAATCATTGGCATCTAATTCTATTGTTGAGGTGAAGGCGGTGTCTTCTGTGACGTTGATTTCATCATCGACCGCGATAGGGCCGTCATTAGCGCCCACAATAGTAATGGTCACATCATGACTTGCAGTGCCATCGGCAGAGGTCACAGTAATCGTACGAG
>NZ_JAUOSH010000034.1:0-51880 GCF_030548765.1 Shewanella sp. 3_MG-2023
ACTGTGGTTTGTTTATTGATTTAGTTTTCAGTTTGATACTTTTCAAACCACCACAGTATATGGGCCACTTTCGACATTCTAAACTGTGGTTTGTTTATTGATTTAGTTTTCAGTTTGATACTTTTCAAACCACCACAGTATATGGGCCACTTTCGACATCAAATTACTGGGCCTTTTATAAATTCCATGGGGCGCATCAGGAATTCGCACCATAGCAGTATCAATATTGCGTAATTTAAGCGCTTGATAAAACTGCTCAGTTTCAGCAATAGGTGTACGTTGATCTGCTTCACCGGTTAATAGCATTGTTGGGGTGGTGACATTACCCACATAGCTGATGGGTGATAATTTCATGTAATGGGCGCTGTCTTCCCACGGCATTTTCTCGAACCAGTTTTTAATCACAAAAGAGTAGATATCAGTTGTTAATACAAAGCTATACCAATTGATTACCGGTTTTGCGACCACAGCCGCTTTAAATCTGTCAGTGTGCCCCACAATCCACGCTGTCAGTACGCCGCCACCAGAGCCGCCAGTAACAAATAATGCATCTTCATTAATCGCATCTTGCGCTATAACGCCATCAACCACAGACATTAAGTCATCATAATCTTGGCTTGGGTAGTTATTATGGATTGTTTGAGCAAACTCTTTACCGTAACTGTCACTACCGCGGGGGTTAGCGTATACCACTACGTAACCACTTGCCGCCATCAGTTGTACTTCAGCTGAAAAGTGCGGTCCGTAATTGGTGACGGGGCCACCGTGTATTTCTAAAATTAGCGGGTATGTTTTACCGGCTTTTTTACCTGCTTCATAACCCGGCGGGTAAGCGACCCATGCTTGAATATCGCGCTGATCAAATGAAGATTTAACATTGAGCTCTTTAATGGTGGCCAAGGTTTTGTAATTAAGGGCGCTATCGCTAAGGCTGGTTAACTGCTTAGTTTTGCCTTTTTTAGTAATGGCGACATCAGCAGGGCGTTGTGGATTTGAATAGGTAAAGGCAATGGTGCCATCTGCAGCTACATCAAATTGACTACCTGTATATGGGCGGCCAAATGCTAATCCACCAAGGTTTTGTGCCACTACCTTACGTTTGCCGTTAAGGGGTTGATAGGCAACATAGGTTTCGCCATGGTCATGGTAATTAAAGTAAACTGCTTTACTGTTATCAGCCCATTTTATGCTGTTAATTGAACGGTCTAAATTGGCGGTTAATGAATGTTTACCTGAACCATCAATATTCATGATGTATAGCTCAGTATTTTCGTAATTTTTATGGTTTTGATCTGCACCTAAATAAGCAATATATTTACCATTTGGCGATACCATAGGGCTGATATCTGGGCCGACTCTATCGGTTAACTGAGTGACTTTTTTGGTATTGAGATCTAAGCGGTACAGATTATTATCAGTCCATTCTAAGTCACTTTCTGCGCGCTTATTACTTGAGTAAAATAGTTGCTTACCATCCTGACTCCAACTTAATTGGCCATTATGATCATAATCACCTGAGGTTAATTGACGCGCTGAACCGCCATCTGCTGACATCACAAATATGTGGCTATTTCCGGGTTTACTAAAGCCTGCACCATCAAAGCGGTAATACATATCATCAATATACACCGCTGGTTTGGCCCATTCAGCGCCTTTTGGCTTGCCCGGTAATGACACTACAGATTTTGGTTTGCTAGCAACAAAACGGGTAAAGGCTAGTTGCTTACCATTTGGTGACCAAGACAAATTAGCTGGCGAATGAGCAAAGTGACTCATTTGTGCAGTGTCTCCAGTTTCTAGCCATTTCATATGGATTTGAGGTGCGCCACTGGCAGTAGAAATATAGGCTAACTTGGTATTATCTGGTGACAGTGTTGGCGAGTAATCGACATGCAGTCCATTCGTCACTGGAGTGAGCGTTTTATTTTTATCGACCTTCCAAATATTACCGAGTTTTTTGTCCGTTTGAATGTCCATATAATTACGAACAAAAAAAACCTCATCGCCATCCTTGTTGATGGTAAGGCCTGATGCATATTGCAGATTGAAAACATCTTCTAATTGCAAGGTTGAGTCAGAGTCTTGCGCAAACACCATCATTGACGCAAAAGGGGCAATTAATAACATGCCAATGCTTTTATTGATTATATTCACTAAATTTAGTCCTTTAATAAGCTGTAGAGTCGTATTTATTCGGCCTTTCTTGCTGTTAGTTTTATGGTTTACGCATTCTAAATTAGCAGATGCAGTTCAAATGACAATTTTATATAGAGTTAAGTGTCAACAAAACTGGGGGAAGATCATACCGCTGGATAGTTAAAATTATGGCTAATCTAGCAACTGGTTCTAAACTTGGTAATGAAGTGTAGTAGTAAAACCCTCATCATATTTTTCGCTGTGCACGTTTCTGCACAGTTAGATTAAGCAAAGGCAGGTAATAATGGCAAAAGATAAGCCAAGTTTTATTGAGCTATATGGGCACTTATATAACCCCGCTGATGGCTCAGTTAATCGAGCTGAGGGCTCTAATCATCAGGTTGAAGGCCCTGGTAATCAAGTTAGCGGCGCTGTGAATCACACTGCGGTTAACGATAGTGGTCAATACACTAATCATTCTTTAGGGGTGTCTTTTACAAAACCTGCCGGTTGGCATTTTATGTCGTTAAAGCCGTTTACAGCATCGATAACTTCACAAGAACTTTCACAAAGTCGCTTTACCCAAAATCTTATTAATGGTGAAGATCCGATTGTAGTGATGTCGCAAATCAATGCTCAATATAGCCGCACCATGGGGCCTTCCATCAGTGTTTATGCCGAACCTTTTACTTATCAAAAAGGTGAAAGCTTGCATGGGTTAGTGAAAGGGTTTGAAGCCTTATACAAAAAAGGTTTAAAGCAATACAAGATCCTCAGCATCGCTAAAGAATTCAAAATAAATCAGTGTGACTCAATCGAATATACCTCACAGTTTTTATTTAAAGCGACCTGGGCGGAAAAACTCACTCGGAATCGGTGCCTTATTTCGGTGAATGAACCAATTATATTCACTTTTAATATGATTGATGTACCTAAAGATGAATTAGTAAATCCCGCTAATGATAACCCTTCACATGATGCCCAATATATATTTGATCAATTTAAAGCCAGTATTCGCTACTTTTGATGGTTTAAAAAGCGCCTTTTTTACGATTACGTGATTCAGACTGAACTGAGTTTATCATTTTGCCAAAGGCTTTATCTTTAGCCCTTTTTTCCGCTAAGGTGGCACCATTTAACGCTTGTTCACGCATAAGTTTTTGATAACTAGCATAGCGGCGAGAAGTAATTACCCCTGATTCAATGGCTAAACGAACCGTACAACCAGGTTCCTTGTCATGACTACAATCTGTAAAACGACAAAGCTGGGCTAAATCAGTAATTTCACTGAAGGTTTCATTTACGTCTTGCTCGCAAGTGCCAAGTTGTAGCTCCCTAATACCAGGGGGATCTAAAAACAACCCACCTTGTGGCAATGCCTTTAACGCTCTAGGGTTAGTGGTAAGACGGCCTTTGCTGTCATTATCACGTATATTACTGGTTAATTGTGCTTCAAAGCCCATAAGCCCATTTACTATTGTTGATTTATCTACACTCGACGAACCAAACATGGCAATGGTATTTCCCTGTTTACAACATGTATCTGAAGCCGAGAGTTGTCGTTGGTTTAAAACATTATTGGCATGCACCATCATGAAAGGAGCAAGGCTTTGCACTTGTTCCAATTTTTGTTATAAGTCAACCCAAAGATCTGCTTTAGTTTAAATAATTACCGGCTCAACTTGTGCTCCTTTAGTTAACGATTAATAGCCCTCTATGCAGCTTAGATTAAAATTTTTATTCGAAAAACACACAATTGACACTCACTGAAATCAATTATTATTCAACTTTACTGTCTGGGACTTTACGCTGAAATAACGACTGTCTTTCTAATAGTCTATGAAATTGATTATCACCATTAAATAACACCCAGTCACCGACACATAAACGTTTAGCGTCCTCTGAATAGGATTAATGAGATTGAACTGTCCTAATTCAGACAACACGATGACATCGCTTCGATGTGGCTCAATTACTTGCCCAATCGTAAATTCGGTTAACTAATCTAAAGAGAACTGCTGTTGAAACAAGGGGTACCAACCAAGTTGGACTAATGACAATCGTGAATTCCTTTGAATACCTTTAATGCGTCTAATCATATTTATAGTACAAATGATAACAAGCTAATGCCGTGTTTGAATGAATAAAAGCGACAATATTATCTCGCTACATGTCTCAAAAAATAGCTTTTATGTTAATAAAACGAATGAAGTTCTAACGATATTACTATTTTTATAAGCGTATCTCAGTGATTAATATCGTACCAGCAAAACAAACAGAACAAAGGCACCAAAGATTTGTTCCCCTCCAGTATCGGTTTTTAAGTATCTGTTTTTAGGTGGTATTGTGTTTTGGAATATAAGCTTTTAAGGCTGTTTAATCCATATGGATTGGCTATATGTAAAGTCTTATAAATTGAACTTTAGGTCTTGCATATGTAAACATCATATGTTTACATATGAGTTATATTTAACAAGCTTCACAAAGCTGTAAAGACAGTAACGATTAAGATGTTGTACAGGAAGTGAAGTTCAGAACAACACACTGATCCATAGATAGCTTATCTAAAAGATAAAAGGACCATCTTTAATGAAACCTAACTTTGCCAAAAACGCTTTATTTTTGCTGATAGCCCAAAGTTTAACCGCTTGTCAGAATGATGAGACGGTTAAAGAAGACACCACAGCGACAGTCAACACTGACATGGTCACTGTTGAGCAAGTTATGCCGTACTCAGATCCGAACAATGAAGGTGGCTGGGTATTAAATACTGAAATCAGTGATGAGTTTAACGCAGATGTTATTGATCAAGAAAAATGGTTTGTTCAAGGTGCAAATGATGAATACTACATTTGGAAAGGGCGCGCACCATCGCAGTTTGCGCCTCATAACGTTATTTTAGAAGATGGTTTACTCAAACTTCGCAGTCAGTGGGAACCCGACTTTGATTTTGCTGACGAAGCTTACGCAGATGGAAAAATTAAAGCCAAATATGGCACTGCAGAAAGTGGCGAGTTTATGCCTATTACTACTGCTGCTATTGTGAGTAATAAACGTTTTCTTAACGGTTATATGGAAATACGCTCTAAAGCGGTTAACGCATCCATGACTAGCGCCTTTTGGGCTATTGGTTACCAGTCTGAGCTTGATATTTATGAGCAAATTGGTAATCCAAAAATCATTGGTGATATTAAACCTGATCAATCTAAATCAACCGTTCATGATTGGAGCCCACCAGCAAAACGTCCTACACGTGTTTTTCATCATAAAGAAAACTTGCCATATCGCGTAGCTGATGAATTTCATATTTATGCAGCTGAGTGGGGTGAAGATTACTTAAACCTGTATTTAGACGGCAAATTACTGGAACGTTTTACTCAAAAAGAATTAGGCGATCGTTGGGTATTGAATAATCCACTAGAAATTTGGTTAGATTCAGAAATCTTTGCATGGCTTGGCATGCCAAATAAAGATGAACTACCAGCAGATTTCGAAGTTGACTATATGCGTGTGTGGCAAAAGCCTAACCCGCAGTTATTAGATAGAGCATTCTTTGGTTTTGAAGGGCCTATTTTATTCCAAGAAAATAAGCGTCCACTTAAGTTGGTACCTGAAAACTCAGCAAATAATGATTACCAAAAGTTCTGGGATATCAGTACTGAGTCAGCTAAATATGCCGAGATAACTAAAGAGCAACGCATTACAGGTTTGCGTAGCTTAAAAGTGTCAGCATTGGCTGCAGATGCTACGCAACCAATTATTATCAGCTCTCCTGAAGCTGCAGTTAAATTAGATGCTGGTAAGTATGTTTTTTCTATGCGCCTATGGGTTGATACCAGTAATTCGCTCAAAGAGTTTGATGTCACAGTCACTAACGATGCGAATACTGATGTTGGTTTTAATTTAAAGCCGATTAATTTAAGTCATATTGATCATGCACATAAAGCGCAATGGATAACCGTCAGTCAAGAAATTTACTTAACCCAAGCAGTTCCAGCGGATGCCAAACTGACAATCGCAATTGACCCTTCTCTTATAGCTAAAGAGTCAGCTTTGTTTTATATCGATGATATTTCGGTGGTTAAACAGTAAAGGGTACGACTTAGAGATATCAACATAGCTAAAAGCTAGTAAGACTGTTGTGCGGGCAATTTGGGGAAGAGTGTCAATGATCCATTTACATTCTTAAGAGCTCGCGCAGTCTTTACTCGTAGAACAATTTACTTATAAACACTTACTCATAATCACTTACTGATAAAGAAGAGCACAATCTAGCATCATTGTTCTAAGAGGTTTTGTAAGTGACTCTTGTAAAACATGATTTTAAGTAATTGTTTTAAATGAGTAGAGAAAGACCAAACAAGAGACAAAATAATGATAAACAATAATCTGAAAACATTGCTGACATTAACCTGTGTTGGAATAAGCACATTAGTAAGTCAAGTTGTGCATGCTAATGAAGCAAACGACACCAATTTAAAATCAGCACAACAAGTTCAGCCTAATGTATTGATCTTGATGTTTGATGACATGCGTTTCGATACTTTTTCTTACCGTGATGGCCCAGTTAATACGCCTAACATTGATGCGTTAGCTCATGAAGGTGTTCGATTTGATAATGCAATGACCAGTACCGGTTTATGTTCTCCATCTCGAGCTGCAATGTTTACTGGACGCTGGGGTCATAAAACAGGCTTAGATGACAACGTCGGCTTATATCATTCACGCGTTGATGAATTAAACACAGAAGAAGGAGGCGTTATTCGCCGCGCCGTTGATGTGGGTTACAAGGTTGGCTACGTCGGTAAGTGGCATATTGGCGCTCAAGGTCCAGCATTACGAGGAGCTGAGTTTATATATGGTCACGATAAAGACGTAGAGCGTCATGGCCGTCAATGGACACCTTATGAAACACAGGCCAATATCGAAAAATTTAATCGTGGTGAGCGTGATGTTAATGGTGAAAAGCACGAATATTACCGCACTATGCCAGGCACTTTTGAAGACACTAAAGCGGGTAAAGAGGTTCGTGAAGGTCAGAAAATGTTGCGCGCAGCCGCTAAAAAAGACGAGCCTTTCTTTGGTATCGTAAGTTTTGAGCAACCGCATCCGCCTTATCGCGTTCCTGAGCCATACGCGAGTATGTTTGATCCGAAAACTGTTGAGCTACCTAAGAATCATGGGATTGAACGTATTCATAAGCCGATGGCTCAAGATGATATTTGGTGGCCTTGGCACGATGTAAGCCACATGACAGATGAAGATTGGCGTAAGTCTCGGACCTTCTATTATGGAGCGATCGCAATGATCGATCATGCTGTCGGTGAACTGATTGCAACGGCTAAAGAAGTCGGGATATATGATGATTTACGCATCATTATCATTGGCGATCAGGGCAGTATGCTAGGGGAACATAACCTTTATGATAAAGGGCCATATGCTTACGATGAATTAATGAGAATGCCATTAATTATTCGTGACCCAAGTGTTGAACCGAAGATTATCCAACGTCAAGTTTCTATGTTGGACATTGCTCCCACATTAGCTGATTGGATGACGCTTGCTGACGATGGTGATGTGGATGGCCGTTCATTGGTACCACTGATGGAACAAGGTGATGTGGCTGATAAAGGTAAAGATGATATCGCGCTATATGCCTACGAATGGTACAACGGTGGCTGGTTTGGAATAAGAGCTATCCGTACCCCAGAAATGAAATTTGTATGGAACCCAGGTGATAGTCGTGATGAGTTATATGACTTGAACAATGATCCTTACGAAATGACCAATTCAATCAAAGATCCCAAGTACAAAAAACAACTAAAACAGATGGTTAAATATATGCATGACGAACTGGTGCGCTTAGAAGATCCTTCTATCGTTAAGTTTCGTCAACATATGAAAGACCTTTTGTAGACTTATATTTACCTTGCGAATATTACTCAAGGCGTAATGGTAAAAATAGGTAACAGTAACTTGTCACAACAATCATGAACTAAACAAAAATTGTTGTGATGACATATCGGCGCTGTGATTACAGCATCAGTATTAATGAAAGCTCATGTTAACTAAAGCATATGTTATCTAAAGCTTTTGTTAACAACTGAATGTGTCAATAACACAAGCGCCAACAATCTCTGTTTTAGATTGGAAACCACTTTTGGCTGTATAGCCAAGAGCGGGTTTTTTGCGGCTCCAATGTTGGCAAAGCAGTAAAAATAATGTGAATTAGGAGAAATTATGAACAGCGTTTTTAACACCAGCATCGGGAAAACTGCCCAGACATGCTTACTCGGAAGTATGCTAACGCTTTCAATGGCATCAATGACTTATATCGCGCCAACAGCAGCTGCAAGTATTGGTAATCAAGGCCGTTATTTTACTAACAAAGTGACCGGAGCAACTGAAACCGTCACATTGTCGGGTAGTGCAGCAGTGCAAACGCGAGCACTTCAAGCCGCTATCGATCGCGCTACTAATAAGCCAAATGGCGGCGTGGTAAAAGTGATGGGTAATGATTTGAAATTGGCGCAAGTTGATTTAAAAGCCAATGTTCGATTAGAAATTCAGTCAGGTAAAACCATTAAAATGGCTGATAAAGTTTTATTTAATCTTAACCGTAATGGTCAAGGTCCTCGTGCGCCTTTAATGCAAAATGTGGAGATTACCTCAACCGGTAATGCTCGTTTCAAAATTGACGTCAATAAAAATGCCATTTTCTTAAATGCAATTCCGGTACGTGTGGGTTATGTGAAGAACTTTGCGTTATCAAATTTTGATATCAAGGATAACTATTCTATTTTCCCATCACTATTTATGGTTGCTGATAGTGACGCTAGAACAGTGGCTAACAATGCGACTTATGGTCGGATTCCGCAAAAGGGTGTTGTCGAAAATATCTCTGCTACAAAGGTGGCAGCAGGTTACGCATTGATCCAACTATTCAGCGGTAAGCAGATGCGTCTAAAGAACTTAGATGCTGAAGGGGGTTTAACCATTCGTTTAGAGCCTGGTAGTGGCAGACCATCAGATTACTTAAACCAAGCAGGTCCCCGCGTCGGTAATATTGCAGATATCAAAATGATTGATATTGAAAACACTGAAGGTATGGCTGCTTTGTTTCTAAAACCGCATCAAAAGATTTGTTCTGATATCACCGGCACCAATATCCGTGGTGTAAACAGTGCATTTACCATAATGAGCAACTCAAGTGACTCTAGCACCTTTAGCCGTGGTTATTTTGAGCGCACTAAGTTCACTGGCCGCATATCTCTGACTAAAACTAAAAACACGCCGTTAGCTGATATTGGCGCGTCGTCACAATACTTTGTCGAACCAAGTGAAAGTGCGGGCAGAACTAAGATTGCTGATTTCCCGAACGATCCTTCTGGTCGTCGCTGGCATACCAAGCCAATTGCACCAGTATTGTTGGCTTCTGCGCTTAACAAAAACAATGTTGGCACAGCTGTAAAAGGGCGTTTTGGTATTGATATTTCAAATGCCAATATTACAAAAACGGGCAATTACGAACGTGCAACGAAAGTCTTTTACCGTGAAGATGCCGTCAAACTAAATGACAAAGCCGCGACAGTGTGGATTAACAAATAAGCTTAGATTAAGCCTTAGCTTGGTCATTACGTTGATAAAAGTGTTTGAGCAGTGAGTGATTCGCCGCTCAAACACTATAAACATTAATAGTCATATTGTTGAGTGGGTCATGAAAAGGGGAATGCAGTGTTAAATCATCAGGCAAATTTAGTGTTTAATATTAGAACTAATAAACAAATCGCAGCAGCCTTGTTATTTTCAGTATGCATGATGTTTATTGGTTTTCTGTTTGGGTTCTTCTTTAATGATTTAACTAATAGCGCTTCATCTAGATATGCAAGTGAATATCAAGAACGTGACCAAAACCAAGGCCAATTACAAAACTCAAACCCAAACCCAAACCAAGAGAACCCAGCTCAGTTAACTGATGACTCAAACTTGATTAGGGTAACAAATAACAAACCGCAGCCAATGATTATCGATAATCTAGATGCTGTATCCAGTGAGGCAATGACAGTTGAGCAATGCCAGCTGATTTCATCATTGTATGATCAACAATGGGATTTATCTTCTAATACTGAATTTTATCAGTTGATGAGTGATATTAATTCACTGCAAAATTCAGCGATTAAACAAATGGCGATAACAGCCATATTGTCGATAGCGGCTGTTGAGTCTGAAGGTTTAGAAGAGGGGATATTTGAGTTTTTAATTGAAAATCCAAATGATGTTATTGCGAATCAACTATACCAACAAAATTATTCACATAAGTTATTGCCAGAACAGCGACAACAATTAAGACAGAATTTAGTCAATATAACAGATCCCAATATATTAACTGACAGCATAAAGCTGACTAGCCAAGTCAGTTACATGACTGAAGAGAAAAAGCAGCAATTCAATCAAGCGTATCAGCAATTTTATTATTCTCCTTATGACAATGTTCGTGCTGCAGCCATTGAAGTGATTGGTGTGGTTTCAAGGGACGATGAAGTGATGTTATTAACGGATGCGCTATCAGATCCCTCAGATGCGGTCATTGATATGGCTTTAGATGTCATAGGAAAAAGACAATTAACCGATCCGCAATTACTCAGTGCATTAGAAGAATTGCATTACCAAAGAACCGATCAATTAAATACTGCGCAGCAGCGTGACATGGTAGAGCACATTCTTTTTGAATCAGGGGCTATTTGAATAAAGTGCTATTTGATTCAGGCGCTATTTGACTCAGGTGCTATTCGAATCAGGGGCTATTCGAATCAGGGGTATATGCATAAGGCTAATTCGATACATGTTTAGTCGGCAAGTATAAGGTTGCAGCCGGTATAAAACTTTAAGCATGTGTATGAGTTTTTGCAGGAGTTTTAATGTGAGAGTTTTCACATCTCAGTAGCTAGATTTGCTACATAAAATTGTACAGGCAAACGACATTTATAATGCCGTTTGTATCGCGTTAAGCAAAATAAATGATCATATTTTATTAAATGAATTAAGTAACTTAGTTCTAGTAGTGATAATTTACTTTAGTGACGGTAAAGGCTTCGAGCGTTTAATACGTAATAAGTTAATACAAGCTAAATTAATACTCGCTCAGTTTATAAAGCATGATTAATGATAATTGCAGTAATTAGAGAAATGGATGTTATGAATAGATTACTTACTACAAGTTCAACATTAAGCCCGTATCAGCACTTGAATTTAAAAAGGGAAGCTAAGGTCAAGGTTAATGTTTTGGGCGTTTTATCATCATTAGCCATGCTAGTGTCAACCTCGGTCACTGCTGTACCAGCTATCGCTGCAGAAACTGCGCATACCAGTCAGCAACAGCCGAATATACTGCTTATTTTGACTGACGATCTTGGCTATAACGACGTTGGATTTAATGGCTCGACTGATATTACAACACCAAACTTAGACGAGTTAGCTGCAAATGGGACTTCATTCTCGCAAGCTTATGTGGCGCATCCATTTTGTGGTCCCAGCCGAGCGGCGTTAATGACAGGGCGATACCCACATAAAATTGGTTCTCAGTTTAATTTACCTACCAAAGGTTCATTTGTTGGCGTTCCAACCAATGAACAATTTATCAGTAAGCTACTGCAAAATAACGGCTACAACACTGGAGCAATCGGTAAGTGGCACTTAGGTGAAGCGCCTGAGTTCCATCCCAATGCGCGTGGCTTTGATGATTTTTATGGTTTTACTGGCGGTGGGCATAATTACTTCCCTGAACAGTTTAAAGCGCAATATGCTAACCAAGTAAAACTGGGCAATACCAATATCAATCATTACATTTTGCCTTTGGAACATAATGGTAAAGAAGTTGATGAAAACGAATACATCACTGATGCGCTTTCTCGCGAAGCCAGTCGTTTCGTTGAAGATGCAGCGACCGATGACAAACCATTCTTTTTATATTTAGCCTACAACGCACCTCATGTTCCTTTAGAGGCGAAACAATCTGACATGGATATGTTTCCTAACATTACCGATGAAAAACGTAAAACCTACGCAGGAATGGTCTATGCGGTAGATCGCGGTATTGGGCGCGTTGTTGACTCGTTAGAAAAGACTAATCAATTAGATAACACCTTGATTGTTTTTTTAAGTGATAACGGAGGCAAGCTAAGCAAAGGTGCTAGTAATTACCCGTTAAAGGAAGGCAAAGGAAGCGTGTATGAAGGCGGATTTAGATCGCCAATGTTGTTTCACTGGCCTAAACAAGTTGCTGCTGGTCAGCGCTTCGAACACCCCGTGTTAGCGTTAGATTTATATCCGACATTTGCAGCGTTAGCTGGCATAACAATTCCGAGTCAAAAAAGGTTAGACGGTAAAGATATTTGGTCTGCATTTAGTGCCGGAGAAGATCCGCATAAAGATGAGCTCTTTTATGTTTTACGTCACCGTAAAGGCTATAGCGATGCATCTGTTCGCCGCAATCAATGGAAAGCGGTAAAGCAGGGTGACAAGCCTTGGCAATTGTTTAATGTTGAAGTGGACTTAAATGAAACCAATGATTTAAGTAAAAAGCATAAAACAATGTTGATTGACATGGTACGAGAGATGGAAAAGTGGAGTTGGGATAATAAACAACCGCTTTGGTTCCATGAAGCCTATGAAGGCGCAGATTGGCGTTTAAAAGGCATGCCGCGTTTCGATCAAACCTTTTCTACCAGCAAGTAGATTTGACTCTCACTCATCTTAATTGATTGTGTTTATATCATTAGTTATGCACTTTTAAAGCTCATCGGTATTAACTCATCAATCTAATTGAGTTAATACCATGGCCCTTCATGCAGGAAGCACTCATGTTACAGTTTAAAAAATTATCGACGGCGCTCGCTGTCAGTTTAGCTATTGCCAGTTTGTTAGGTTGTGAAACTACAACTGAAGACTCTGGTTCAGCAGACACAGTGACCAATCAACGCATATTATTCTCAGACCAGCACCAAGATATCAAACTGGAAAGTGTTAATCGCCGTAAATGGGATAATCCGGTGATAGCCGATTTTGACCAGGATGGTTATCCAGACCTTTTGCTGACCGATCATGGATATTCAGTAAAGCTTTATTGGAACAATGAAGGCACATATTCGAAAGGTCATGATTTGATTGTGGGTGACATGCATGGCATTGGTGTTGCAGATTTTAATCAAGACGGAAAAGTTGATATTTTAATTTCTCGTGGAGGCGGTTCAGGCTCCAATGCACGTAATGCCAAGCTATATCATTTTGATGGCCGAACGATCATTGAAGGTAATGAATTTAACCCGCCATTACAAAACTTACGTGGCAGAACCAGTAAGTTTTTTGATGCAAATAACAATGGTGAATTAGATTTAATATTAATGGGTTTTCCCTCGCGGGCTAAGGGGCCAAAGCCCAAAAGTACGACTGAAAACTTTATTTATCAAAATGACGGTAAAGGCAATCTCAGTTATGCGACAGATTTACCGCAAACCTATCAGGATGGGCAAAAAGTACTAGTTACTGACTTTAACAATGACAAAATTGATGACTTATTTATATACGGTCATGGCCGGCTAATCGCTTTAAAGGGAAATGGTGATTTAACTTACACAGAAGTGACTAATGGTGTGTTTGCTCAAGATATAAAACATGTCACTGGTATAGCTGAAATTGATTATGATAATGATGGTGACTTTGACCTCTATCTTACCAGAGCAAGACCATTTGAAGCGGATGACACCTTCTTTGATAAAACCAGTAATACTTTTGCCTTTTATACTAAACGTGGCAAGTTCCGCTTTGAGGACTTAATCATTGGTGACACTTTTGAATTAGAAAATTACCAGTCACCTTATCCAAATCAAGATGTGTTTATAGGAGAGGGAGCATATAAGTACCAATTTGAAGGTGAGCGTCATAGTGGACAAAACATCAAGTTGGTTAGCAGTAATGCATTAGGCTGGCCTGACAAACTACCTAATAAAGGGCTATATGTTGGTTACGTAGGTAATGATACCTGGCGGATCGCAGGAAATACCTTCTCGCCAACGACTGGGGTAGTTAAAGGTGTTGAGCAATATGACGCGACAGAGCAACTGCCTGCGCCTAAAGACATGTTACTTGAGAATCGACATGGAAAATTTGTCAATGTCATGGCTAAGGCTAATCTAGTGATGAATGAGCATACTTCAAGTGTCGCGGTGGCAGACTTTAACAATTCTGGGTATCAAGATTTGTTTGTGGTTAAGCAAGGAGATTTGTCTCAGGCAACAGAACAGCTACTTTGGCTTAATAATGGTGATGGTACATTTACAGTTCAAGCGCACCATGGCATTAAATCACTTGAGCTCGGCGCAGCAGGCTCTGGCAGTGATGTGGTGGATTACAACAGAGATGGTTTTAATGATCTTGTTTACGCAAATGAGCGTGGTCAATGGCATGTTTACAAAAACCAAGCGGTCAATCGCGATACGGGGAATGCGAACTTCACTGTAGTAACAGTTAATAACTCACCAAAGGATAAAGCAACTGCACAAGGGGCTTTGGTAAAACTTAGTGCTTGTGGCAGTAGTCAAATTAGGCGAGTCGGCGCATCTGGTGCGCCTTACACGCAATCTTATAATCAACAAATCCATTTTGGGTTGGGCGAATGTCAGCAAGTTGATTCTGTTGAGGTCAGTTGGACTAATGGCGAAACGTCGACATTTAAAGACATTAACCCTAATACCATCAATCAAATGGTTTACGACAAGTAATAAATAACGATTGATAAGTATTCAGTAATGAGTGGCGAGTATTAATTAAGCAATATAAGTGACAGTGAAAGGTTTCCCAACTTAACCAAATTGATTAACAGTTTTAATCGCGCCGTAATTCGACTTTATTTGGATTACGGCTTTTTTATAATGGTATCAATTTATTTTGCACTAGGTGTTACATACTGAAACCTCATATGTTTATATGTGAGTAGGACTTAGCCAGCCTCATAAATCAATGCATATAAAAATGATTAACATGTGATCCAGGCTGTGAAACTGAAAGCGATAACGATTTTAGTGTGACCAAAAGCCGCATAAACGCAGCGTAATGTTTCTGGAACTTGCTGGCGTATCAGTGATGCTAGGTACTTTTACATCTCGCCTCATCATGTTGACGCCAAAGAGACTGTGTATTACGCGTACACTAGTGCAAGCGCGAATGTTTGCGGGTCATGATTCTTAATGATGCATATTTGAACCAGTTTTATCATAATCTCAGCAGCGATATGGCTACCCACTTCCATTAAAGGTAGATATATTACCTCGCTAGGTTGCGAAAGAAGGGAGATTTTGTTTGAAACCGATAGATATTGGCAAAGCTTATAATCAAATTACGCATATTTGGGATAGTCAAAAATTCGATATGAGTAATGGCATTGTGCAACACAAGAAAGCAATAAGCTTTGTTAAGAATCGCGGAAAAGCGTTGGATATTGGCTGTGGCTGCACAGGGCGATTTATAGCGTTACTTACGGCTGAAGGTTTCGTTCCTACAGGGCTGGACGTTTCATCTGAAATGCTCTATCTTGCGCGCAAACGGCAACCTGAGATTCACTTTATACAAGCTAATATCTGTGAATACGACTTGCCAGAAAAATACGATTTTATCACCGCATGGGACAGTATTTGGCACGTTCCTTTGACAGAGCAACGAAACGTTCTTACCAAAATAGTCGCAAGCTTAAATGTTGGTGGGGTGTTTATATTTTCATTTGGTGGAACAGACAAAGAAGGCTTTCATACGGATAATTTTATGGGGCTAGAAGTTTACTATTCATCACTTGGTACCAATGGTTTCGTCAGATTATTTATTGAGCTTGGTTGTATTATCAGGCATTTAGAATTTGACCAATACCCAGAGATTCACACATATCTTGTGGTAGAAAAAACCTAAAAATACCCTTATGTGGAGCAGCGACCTTATGCAAAGCGTTAAACAATCCCTAATAGCTGCATTGGGTTAACTTGTTTAAGGGATAAATTACGGATAGCGCTTACTATGCCGACAAATTTCATCGATGATTCTTTTGTGGTACCCAAAATATGGGTCACTGAACACTTTCACTTAACCATGCTCGAAGATGCACTTGCTAGAATAGATTATGAGGCGGTGATGTCGAGCCAAAAAAGGCTGCAAGGCACGTTTGGCTTAGATTCTGGTTGGCCAAAAGCGACGATGACGTTACAACAAAATACTGAAGATCTTAAAAATCACAAACTAGAATTTGAAGCAAGAGAGGCATTTGCTTACTCCGTTTTAAATCCTAGTAAAAGCAAATGTCTTGGTTGTGTTTATATCGATCCGAGTCAATCAGCAGAATATGATTGTGAAGTCTATTTATGGGTTCGCGATGATAGTTTGGCGTTAGAGCAAGCACTTTATGAATCAATTTTACTATGGCTTAATAATGATTGGCCTTTTGCTCGCATTGCCTTTCCTGGGCGATGTATTTCATGGCTAGCTTGGACTAAGGCAATCATGTCATAAAGACGCCTAGTCTGCCTTTCGTCTCAATAAAAGGGTACTGACCTCATTTCCAACAATGGTTTAGTCGCCAAGCAGCTTAACAGGCTTTGGGCTACTATTTACTTTCTCTGGACACCAGTATTCTAGACATAAAGCTGATTTGTAAAAAATAGCTAAATAGAGTTTGCCTAAGGAAGACTCCGTCATGTAAATCCATTAACATACTTAATTATTATCGTATATTCACTGTACTCATGCTCATTTCGGAGGTTGTTAAATGTATATAGAGTTGGCGATTTTGGCCGTTTTTACTTTATGTTACAGCTTGGTCGCAGGGCGATTTGAACGCTCGATGATTTCTGGCCCTATGGTGTTTGTACTGGTGGGTTTTGTGCTGGGTCCTTTGGTGCTTAATTGGCTAGGTACTGATCTTGACGGTATCGGTTTACGTGTTTTTGCTGACATAACCTTAGCGATAGTCTTGTTTTGCGATGCATCAAACTCGAATTTATCTGTGCTTAGAAAGCACATTAGTATACCCACTCGAATGCTAATGTACGGCTTACCTGGTGCGATTTTTCTTGGGGTTGTTGTTGGTTTTGTGCTGTTTCCTAATCTTGGTATCTTTGAGATTGCTGCGTTAGCCACCATGCTCGCCGCCACGGACGCAGCTTTAGGTAAAGCAGTGGTTTCAAGCCCCATTGTACCTGCAAGGTTACGTGAAGGTTTGAACATAGAAAGTGGCTTAAATGATGGTATATGCGTGCCTATTTTGTTCGTGTTTTTAGCGTTAGCGGCTGGCACAGTGGCAGAAGGTGATGTGTCAGAATTGGCAATTCATTTCTTAGTCGAAGAATTAGGCATCGGGCTTGTGGTGGGCTTAACCACCTCTTTTATGGGTGCTAGCTTAATAAAATTGTGCCACAAAAAAGGCTGGATAACCGATGTTTGGAGCCAGAATATTGTACTCAGTTTAGCGCTTTCTTGTTTTGCTATTTCACAAGAGTTAGGCGGTAGTGGTTATATTGCGGCATTTACTGGTGGGCTGTTGTTTGGCCATTTATGTAAAGAGACTAAGCATAAATTATTGCTTCCGACCGAAGGTATGGGTGAAATTATGGCGCTTCTGACATGGTTATTATTTGGTGCATTTGTCATTGGAAATGCCTTTCACGAGTTTACTTGGACTATGCTGATTTATGCCTTACTCAGCTTGACCATTGTTCGTATGTTACCGATATTTTTGTCATTGGGCCGTGCTGGTGGCAATATCCCTTCGAAAATTTTTCTAGGCTGGTTTGGACCTCGGGGCCTTGCATCGATAGTGTTTGTTATTATCATGCTGGACAAGGATTTACCCGGCGGTAATTTTATGGCCATGACGGTGATTTGCACTGTGTTTATTAGTCTTATTTTACACGGGATGACTGCTCAACCTTTCGCTAAATGGATCAGTAAAAGGGCAGATTAAGTCCTGATTTAATAGGGAAGTGAGAGATTAGCTATCTCTCCCTTAATTTTTTGTCAGCAGCAAACAAAGCTAATCCCCATTCATGTTACGCCTTTCACTTTTCACTATTTAAGATTTTATTCTTTGGTTTCACAGCACATATTAGATTAAAAATCGTTAAGCTTGATGTTGTTATTGATTGGTATTTGCTAATCTAAGTTAATGATTTGTTATTACATAAAAAGGAATTTATATGAACAATGCTGTAGTGAAAGCGATTAAAGCCAATAAGTCGTTATTGTTATTTATCATGTTAATGTGTGTTTTTCGAAGCGCTGTTGCAGACTGGTATACCGTGCCGTCGGGCTCAATGAAACCGACTATCATTGAAGGTGATAGATTGTATGCCGATAAAATGGCTTATGATTTACGAGTACCTTTTACGCACATTTCGCTTTATAAGATTGCAGATCCTCAGCGCGGCGATATTATTATTTTCGAATCTACTGCTGCTGATAATAGACTGGTTAAACGTGTCATTGGCATACCAGGGGATGTCATTGCATTGACGGATAATGTGCTCAGCATTAATGGAAAGACATTAGCCTATCAACCAATAAGTGCAACTGATTCATCCGAGGACAAAATTGAGCAGTTATTCTCTGAAACTAGCACGGTTAACCATTTCGTTCGTACCAGTAATAGTGGCTCTAGGCTTTCAAATTTTTCTGAGGTTACCGTACCAGAAGGTCATTACCTAGCACTAGGCGATAACCGTGATCATAGTTCTGATTCTCGAGTGATTGGTTTTGTACCTAGAGATGAAATCATAGCCAAAACATCCAGTGTAGTAATGTCATTTGACTATGATAATTACTACATTCCACGTTCAGAGCGCTTTTTACATAGCTTAATTAAGGGCTAAACTTTCATAAGCAAGATCATAAGCTTTGCCTAAATCTACGGTTTTAGGTTTAGCTGACTTGTGGTCTACTTCTCGTTTATCGGTTGCTCTTATTGTGGCTGGATGAATAAAAACGATAGCTGGCTTCAATGTCGCCAATAAAGCACCTTCCAATAAAAAAGTACCCGCGCCGCCAGCACCTTGTCCTGTTGTAGAGCGTCTATTAATAACTACTTTTTCAATATTATTGGCATCACAATATTGTGAAATTTGCTCTATCAGAATTTTCACTTCCGCTTGCTGAGGGTGCTTGTCTACAGCCAGTTTATTGAACTTTGGATTAATGAGTTCGTGTGCTGTTCTTGTGCCCGTTAACGTCACTATCCGCATTTCATTTGCTTTAAGCATGATTCCCATCACAGTCATGATATGTTCTCTTTTGTCATTTTTATTTGGTCAAATCAGCCTTTTGAAGGCGCTGACAGATAAACTTAATCGGCTATCACTTAATCGGCTATCACTTAATTTACTATCACTTAATTTACTATCACTTAATTTACTATCACTTAATTGATTAGGGTGAAAATCATTATGATAATTATAGTGATAATAGCGCACTAACTTAACATGATACTGTTTATTTATACAGCATTTGTGATTGGCGTTATTGAAGGCTGATATAGAGGTATATCTTGTCTTTGTAGTGGTTTTTTTGCTGTGTTAGTGGATATTTTAACCATTGGCGCTTTTTTCATTAACTGAGTTCAGCAAGGGAAATTTGGGATGTACGACAAATTCATTTGTATAAAATAAGAAGGCTATAAAAATTATAATCTTATAGCCTTTTGTATATCTTAGTTAGCAGCTTGTTTAGAAAGTTATTAGCCTAAGAATAACTGCATGATTATCAAGCAGATTAATACTGGGCAAACAAACTTCACATAAACAGGCCACATACGCCAAAAGTAGCTATCTTTATCAACGCCTTGTTGCTGTGAAATTGCTGCAAGTAATGAATTCCTATGCCAAACCCAGCCTAAATATATCGCAATACCCAAGGCAATTAATGGCTGTGCTCGTTCAGTCGTTATGGTGATGATCAAACCAAATAACTCATTAAAGTTAAACACAATCACGCAAGCAACAGTGGCGATAAACGCGCCGACGACTAAACTGGCACTGTTACGTGTTAAGGACGTTTTTTCAACTAAATAGCTGGTGGGTACTTCTACAATTGACATTGCCGAGGTCAAACCGGCAATGGTCATTAATGAAAAAAACACGATTGCTAATAGATATTGGCTGATCCCACCTAAAGAATCAAAAAGCGCTGGTAATACACTAAACACTAAGGTGTCAGAATTTAGTAAACTGCCATCGTCAGCGAAAATTTGTACGCCATTGTGCTGGGCCACATACATGGCTGGAATAATCATTAACGCGGCTAGCAATGCGACGCTGGTGTCCATTAAGGTAACGTATGCGGTTAGTTTAGCTATGTTTTCTCGTTTATTAAGGTATGCACCGTATACCATCATGGCGCCAGTACCCACAGACAGTGAGAAAAAGGTTTGCCCTAATGCGCCCATTAACACCTCTGTATCTAATACCCTCGAAAAATCAGGCACAAATAATACTGACAAACCTTGCATTGCCCCTGGCTGGGTTAAAATATAGATAGCGCCAGCGACTAACATGACTAGTAACAGTGGCATCAATCGTTTTGACCAACGCTCAATTCCTTGCTGTACTCCTTGGCGGATCACCCATATCACCAGTGTGATAAACAATAGGGTAAAGACTAAATTTCTACTGATAGAAAAGTCCATTAACCAAGCAGCCACCTCAGCTTGGTTCGCCATCTGTGCCACTGGCGCTAGGGCAAAACTGACAAACCAGCCTGATAGAATGCTGTAGAAAGTACAAATAAGCGTGGCAGTGATAATTGAAACAAGTCCGATACTTTTAGCTATCTTTTTGGCTAAGGGCTTATTAGCAAGTTTAGCCATTGCATCAGCTGGATTAGTCTGTCCGTGACGACCAACCATTAATTCAGCCATTAACATAGGAAAGCCCAGCAGTAAAATTAACACGGCATAGACAAGTAAAAATGCACCGCCGCCATGGGTTGCAGCTTGTGTAGGGAATCCCCAGATGTTACCAACACCAACAGCAGAACCCGCTGCAGCCATAATAAAACCAATACGTGAACTGAATTGGCCTGATGATTTTACGCTCATGATATAACTCTATAGACATTATTGAAGAGCGCGCATACTAGTACTTTATAAATTAATGGCAACGAATACTTTTTGCTTTAAATTAATCATAAAAGCGATTTTATTGCTATGTATTCATCAGAAGAGATGATTTATCTTCTCATGCTGTGTTTTGTGTGACTTTTGTGTTTTAGCGTAGTGGTAAGGAGGTGAGTACGCAATTTAATTTTTTACAGCTTCAGTTAACGAAAAGTGATTTAGCACCTAAGACGTTGCTAAAATTACCCTTTTAATGTTTTATTTGTGTCGTTTTTGTTATTAATTTAGGTCGGTTAATTATCATTATTTGGAAGTGGAAGTGGAATTGCAGTGCTGCTTTTGACATTTTTGAGGACAAAACTGGAGTGAACACCGGCGATATGTGTGTTGGTAGTTAATTTTTCTAATAGAAATACTTTATATTGTTGCATATCCTCAACGATGACTTTTAAATGATAATCGGCTTCACTGCCAGTGATAAGACTACATTCTTGTACTTCATCATATAAGGCGATTTCAGCTTCAAAAGCATCCAATATATCTGAACTGTGTTTTTCTAGGCGCACTTGAATGTAAACCGTTAAGTTTAAGTTGAATTTTTCTGCATTAAGTACTGTAGCGTAACCATTAATAAAGCCTGCATCTTCTAACGCTTTTACACGTCTTGAACAAGGTGATGGAGATAAACCGACTTGTGCGGCTAAATCTTGATTTGATAATTTCCCTGTTGATTGCAGTCGTTGCAATATTTGCATATCCGTTTTATCAAGGGTTAGTTCAGCCATGTTTGTGCCTTTAGGGAATTCAATAGGAAAGCGACATTTTCTTTGATTATAAATACCTGAGTCGATAATACAAAGCGACATAAAAAATAGCGTATAAAATAATGATCATGTTCATCTATAAGTTAGTATTATCTCATAAAAATGCCGTTCAGCGTGGCTGAACGGCATTGATATTAAGGCTAATGCCGCATAAAGCTAATCATGGTTTATTCGTTAATCCATTTATGCGCTGATCGGCCGTTAACGAGTACCGCATCTTCACGGTAAAGTACTAGCTCTGGACGTTCTAACGGTAACTCAGCAGAAGGCTGAATATCAGCTGCTGAAACATCATAGCTGTAGCGACCTTTTTCAAAAGGACCCACTTCTTCGCTGTTCATTGCTGAAGCGATTAATACTGGTACCATAGGTTTAGTATGCTTGCGACGCCCTGAAGGATCATCTGGAAAACTGCCGTAATTTCTTTTACCGACGCGTTCAGAATCAGTGACAAAGTACATTGATGACGGGCCAATATCAGCCATTGCTTCATCGTTTGTTCTATCTAAACGGATGACACCATCAAAGCGAGTGTTACTAAAGTGGCCACGAGTAAAAGTGTCTGAATCACTGGCATTGGCCATTACTGCGAAGGCGCTATCTGTTGCTGTGATATTAGTGCCCCAGATATTGTCGATGATTTTTTCATGTGGCTTTAAGAAAACAGCCGCCATGCCTTCATAGTTATGAATGTTGATCATACGAATATCGGTAATTGAACCGACATTTTGACCCGCACGGTTTAAGTAATCATTTGGCTTGCCACTACCTGGCTCTAAACGAATAGTCAGTCCGCCTTGTGCGGTTAAATCTCGTAGTAATACTTGGCGGCCACTAAACAGTTGCACCAGCGCATAACCCGTAGCGACCTTGGTATTAGTGGCATTTTGAACCACGCCTTTAACCGCAATACGATTATAAGTTTCATTATTCTCAACTTTACGCGTGTCGCTGTCTGCAACGATAAACACCGATGGGAATATTGAATAGTAGTCTTCAACATGGAAGTTAGAAATAGCAAAGTTTTCGACAAATCCTACGCGAAAAGGAATCGAGTTTCTGAAAATAACTGGGTTATTAACATCGATGGTAAATTTCTTAGTCGGGTGAGTAGAAGTAATTTCAATATTATATAACTTCGGCGGCAGGTTATTGGCATCACGTCCAGCAGAAAACAAGGCTCTATCAACCATTTTAATGGTGACCTCAGGGTCAATCTCAAGGCGTACATTTGATTTAAGATTGATTTGAGTTAACACATATTCACCTGGCGCCATACGCACAACCCCCCCCATTTCTTCTTCAGTTGCGCGATTAATCGCTTGTTGAAGACGAGCAACCATTTCAGCCGTGGTACCACCTGGGTATACCATTTCAGGTTCATCGTCGATGACTTCGTTAGTGAAGTAATTAACCTCATCAACGATAACACTTTCACCTAAGCCTCCAGCAATCGAGCCCATTGGTGCATACTCAAGTGTAGGCGTGTAACGTGGAAAACCGCGCTGAAATGGAAAGCTAATACGTAGCTTAACTTTTGACTTTGGGGCTAACGTTTGTTCAGTCACTTCGTAGTAAGGGACGTTATTATCAGTTTCGCCATCAAAATTAATCACTGGCACAGTGGCGTTATCAATCAATAGGCGGAAATTGCCATTAATGGCATCACGGGTACGGTTTCTAATCGTTACGTCAAAAGAATAGGTTTGGTTTTCTTGGTTGATAATAGGGCGTGAGTATTTTTGGATAAAAACATCGCTGTTGATATTGTGCCACTGTGCTGAAGCGATATTGGAGTAAGCCAACATCGCTAGAGACACAAGTATCGTGAATATACTGGTAGCTTTCATAGGTTTTCCTTGTGTAATTAATGATAATTTATAGATGGTTTACCGTGATCTAATCCATTAGATAGGCTTAGCCATGTTCAAAATGGGCATTGATTAAAATTGAACGTTTTCTTCATTATGTTATAAAAAATTCAAGGAACCGCAGACGTTACAAAGGTGAAGATTACTCTGAAACGACATGGCTTAAATTCAGTAGTTAAATCTGTCGCTAAACTCAGTAGCTAAAAGCAAAAAAAATGCCAGAGACTCATTCATAGAAACTTATTCAAAGGGGAGTCTCATAGAAACTTACTCATTACACATAAAGGGGAGATGTAATGAGCAAGTCGTCTCTGACGCTAAAGTGAATTGACAAGTTGTAGATTTCGTCAATGAAATGGAGTTTTTTAATTAGTGAAACCGAGTTTAATGCTGTTGGGGCAGAATAAACCCAGTATTCAATGTTAATCGGCTACAACAGCTGACGATTAACATTGTCATAAATTAAAATGAGTATTGAACACTGCCGCCGTAGAAACGGTTCCAATCACGAGGGTAGAACGCTTGTCCATAACCTTCTTGGTTGGTGTTTTGACGTGTGGTATATGGCTTGTCAAATAAGTTCTTCACATATAGGCTGAAACGTAAATTGTCTTGGCCAAAGTTAAAGTATAAATCCCAAATACTTGAAGAAGGATTAGCATTTTGATCAAGTGCTAGCTCATTAATGGTTTGTGTATGCGCACCGTTATAACGCCAAGCTGCTTGTACGTTACCATTCCAGCCCGTGTTACCGAATTCAGTTGAGTATTTCAATGTACTAAATACTTGCTGCTCAGCATTATTCGGGAAAGAAAGACCTGTTTGATCAAATGTTTGACGACCTGTTACAGGATCAGTGTTACAACGATCTGCTAATTCGCCACCGTCACCTGCAGGGCAGTTAATCGGTGTATCTGAGAAATCTTCGTAACGCGCATCAAAAATGGCGTAACTCGCGGTCCAACGTAAATCTTCTGTGATATCAACTATCGCATCAGCTTCGAAACCCGTTGAGCGTGCTTCTTTTGCATTCACGTAACCTGCGAAAACGATATTCTCTTCTTCATCAATCACGCGTGTTGCGCGTACTTGATAATCTTCAACTGTCATATCAAAGTAGGTGATGTTGAATAGTACGTCATTATCAAAAAAGCCAGTACGTAAACCAATTTCAAAGTTACTTGATTGCTCAGGTTTTGTTGGGAATTGATCAGCATCTAATGGGTTAGTATTTGTTGTAACAAAATACGAAGAACCTTTATAACCCGTTGAGTAATTGACATAAGCACGAATTGAATTGGTAAAGTCGTAACCCACAACAGCCTTGTAAATAAATGCATCATCAGAATCTGAGAACTTGGTTTTTTCAGTTTGACGTTTAATCAATGAAGGATCTGTCTGAGACATTGCTAACACATCATCGTATGTATCCATACCGATCCCATCTGATGGTGCAAACAAATCAGTACGCTCGAACGTTGCTTCACCTTCTTCATGCAGAGCACGGAATCCGAAAGTGGCATCTAGTTGATCTGTTATTTGGTATTCAAATTGACCGAAGATGGCAAAGTTTTCGAAGTTAGTGGTGAAGTTACCACCAGAGAGCAAACGGCCTGGATTTAGGTCGGCCATCATGCTTTCGTCAAACTGTTGCCCTTCGTACATGCTTAAGAAATTTCTTGTAGACTGGCGATCGTAACAACCAGATAACTCGCCGCCATTGATAAAGCCGAAGTTACCGGCGATACAACCATCTCGGTTTTCTGAACGTTGACCTTCAGTGTTGTGATAAAACAAACCTACAATCCAATCAAACTTTTCATTATCGAACGAGCTTAAACGAATTTCTTGTTGGTTCACGATAACAGATTCATTACCGCCAAATGCTGAGCGCTCTAGTGGGAAGTTTAAAGTGAAAAAACCTGAACTGTTATATAAGTCGAAGTCTCGGTAGCTACCATTATATGAAAGGGTTAAGTCATCATTAAGGTAATAATCAGCAGCAATAGAAAAGCCGAGGTTTTCAGTTGAACCATAGTTTGCTTCGGGGTTACGAGCAGTAACAGGTTTACCTGTATCATCAAATGATTTTGAAGAATTGATACGGTTATAAGTTGTGCCTTCAATGATGCCATCATCTTTAATGTTGATGATAGGTTTAGGGCCGTAATCTGGATTAACTGGACCAATCTGTGTCATTGAACAACAGTTACTGTCTGTTTCAGCATATTCAGCACGGAACAAGATATTAAATTGCTCGCCATCATCATAGAGAAGTTGACCACGTAAACCTGATTGATCTTTTTCACCAATTTTATAATCTTCATGACCTGGCATAGTATTGTCAATCCAACCGTCAACTTCGCTCCACTGTGCGTTCATTCGAAACGCCCAATTGTCAGAGAAGGGCACATTCACTACGCCACTAACATTTATACCATTATCTTGGGTGAGTTCGGTTCTAACTTTACCGCTAACACCATTTAAATTAGGCTTTTTGGTCACATAATGCAGCATGCCGGTTGAGGTGTTTTGACCAAATAAGGTGCCTTGAGGACCACGTAACGCTTCAACACGTTCAACATCGGCAACCGCAAGGTTTAGCATAGATTGACGGGGTAATACTTCACCATCAATAACCACAAGGTTTGAAGATTGCAAACCGATAGAGTTAGTAAAAGTACCAATACCACGGGTTTTTAATGTTGTTGTTCTAATTTCAGTACTGTCATCGATACCAAAGCCCGGTAGGTATTTAACGAGGTCGAAACCGTCTTGGACACCCATT
The DNA here is from genome assembly GCF_030548765.1 of Shewanella sp. 3_MG-2023. Classification (NCBI taxonomy): domain Bacteria; kingdom Pseudomonadati; phylum Pseudomonadota; class Gammaproteobacteria; order Alteromonadales; family Shewanellaceae; genus Shewanella; species Shewanella sp. 3_MG-2023. Next base: position 26,758 of record NZ_JAUOSH010000034.1, read on the forward strand.
TTTTCGACTAAATCACCATCCAAAACTTCAATAGAGACGGGAACATCTTTTAGTGCCTGCTCACGTTTTTGCGCGCTTACCATGATGACTTCAATGTCTTTAGTTGAAACCGCTTCTTCATTAGGCGCATCTACAACTTCCGCAGCATATAGGTTGCTTGAGAAGGCTGCAAAAGAACAACCAGCCAGCAATATTGCTTTGTGCAATTTACTATATTTAGGCATTTTATTACTCCGTGTATTTATTATTTATGTCTCATTGCGGGAATTTCTCCCCCCCCATACAAACCAGAACTTGGTAAACCACGACTTAATGTTCACTATGTATTAAAGGTATTTGTTAGTATTTGTATATTAAACACCCAATACAGTTCATATGAAGTATTTAAACATATGATGTTTAAATGTGCAACATGTTAAATATTTGTTGTAATAACGGTGCTATCATCTTGATTTTTATTTATTTATTACGCGAATTGTCATGTTTTGTAGCGGAATTGTAAATAAAAATATCTATTCAAAAGTCAAATCAATGGCATTACTTGTGACCCAATAATGACGAATTTTGACTGTTATAAGCACCATATGAGTGCGCTTAAGATTGTAAGATACTACTTTTGTTGCAGTTTTAGGCGCTTTAGATAATATAGTCAGGTGCTGTAATCGTTTTGTTTATTAATCTGTAATGTTAATTTATGTAAAATAAGACAAATAAACATCATATGTTTGAATAGTTATCATGTTTTGGTTATGATTTCAATTATCTTGTATAAATGAACGCGTTATTTGACCACTATTACCTTCGTTAATTGCTCGTTCATTTAACGAGTTAAGGCAATCGGTACAACAAGCTTGTTCTTTCTATACCCATAAACTGAGTGATAGAGGATTGTGAATTCAATGAAATGAGCCGCTGATATTTTAATCAGATCACTCAACATTGGTTAGCAAGGTTTAATCTAGGAGCATGAATCATGAAAACTAAATTGTTAGCAGGGCTAGTTACCCTTACTAGCGTATTGTCGTTAACAGCATTTGCACCATCCAATGCGTTAGCCGAAACAGTTAGCGCTGAAGATAAAAAACAACAGCCAAATATCATATTAATATTTGCAGATGATGCAGGTTTTGCAGACTTTGGTTTTCAAGGCAGCAAAATAATGAAGACCCCACATTTAGACAGTATTGCAGCGCAAGGCATTGTTTTTAGTCAAGGCTATGTCAGTGATTCAACCTGTGGCCCTTCGAGAGCGGGGTTAATGACAGGGAAGTATCAACAACGTTTTGGTTATGAAGAAATTAATGTACCTGGTTATATGAGTGACAACTCAGCATTAGATGGCGCAGAAATGGGTCTACCAGTTGATCAAACAACCATGGCTGATTATTTAAAAGACCAAGGGTATAAAACTGCTATTTTTGGTAAGTGGCATTTAGGCAGTGCAGAGCGTTTTCATCCATTAAACCGCGGTTTTGACGAGTTTTTAGGCTTTAGAGGTGGTGATCGCAGTTACTTTAAGTACCCTGAAAATATTACGAACATTAACAATCCTGATGACATTATGTATGACAAACAACTTGAGCGAGGCTTAGGGCATTTTGAAGAGCGCGAAGAATACCTAACTGACGTATTAGGTAAGGCGGCCGCAGACTTCATTGATAGAAACCAGCAAGACCCTTTCTTTATCTACCTAGCCTTTAACGCTGTGCATACACCATTAGAATCTGAACCAGACGATCTTAAACAGTTTCCTGAACTTAAAGGCAAGCAACAAGAACTGGCTGCAATGACGTTAGCCATGGATAGAGCGACAGGGTATGTGACCGACAAACTCAAATCATTGGGGTTAGCAGACAATACTATTATTGTATTTACTAATGATAATGGCGGCCCAACAGATAAAAATGCATCGAGTAATGCGCCATTAGCCGGCACAAAATCTAACTTTTTAGAAGGCGGTATCCGTGTTCCGTTCATCATGAGTTGGCCTGCAAAAATAAAACCCAATCAACAATTTGATTTTCCTGTATCGACCTTAGATTTACTGCCTACTTTTGTCAGTGCAGCTGGTGGCATTGAAACCGTGACTGACACTGATGGAGTTGATTTACTGCCTTATATTATGGGTAACAATAAAGCGCGTCCTCATAAGCAGATGTTTTGGAAAAAAGAAACCAGAGCGGTTATCCGTGAGGGCGATTGGAAAATGATCCGTTACCCAGATAGACCCACTGAACTTTATAATTTAGCCAATGATATTGGTGAGCAAACAAACCTTGCAAACGACCAGCCACAGCGGGTTATATCCATGTATAAAGATTTGTTTGCTTGGGAACTGACATTAGAACGTCCAAGATGGTTGCTGAAACGTAAATTTGAAAAGTATGATATGGATAGAATGGATAAATATCGTCTACCCGCGAGTCAATAAAATAACAATAATAAGAGAACAACATCATGAAGATAGAATCTGTTGAAGCAATACTAGGTAGAGTTGGCTCGCGCAATCAGTTACTCGTTAAAGTAGTCACTGAATGTGGCATTATCGGTTGGGGTGAATCAGGCCTTTCAAATCGTGAATATGCCGTTATGGGGGCGATTAAACATTTTAGTCAATTTTTAAAAGGTAAAGACGCCAAACAAATTGGCCGTATTTGGCAAGAATTATACCGTAGCCATTACTTTGAAGGTGGCCGCGTGATTACCGCGGCTATTTCAGCCATCGATATCGCTTTATACGATATTCTCGGAAAAAAATTAAACGTCCCTGTTTATCAACTGCTTGGCGGTCGACAACGTGACAATATTCCTTGTTTTGCTTGTTGCTATACAGAGGCTGATCCTGACAAGTTAGATGATTTAGTTAAAGAGTCAAAAGCCTTAATTGCTTTAGGTTGGACAACCATTCGGGTTATTCCAAGCCGATTTGATGACTTAACCACTTTTGAGCCACAAGAATCGATTACCCGCACCGCGCGCTGTTTAAATGAATTACGTAAAATTTTAGGGCCTGATATTATCTTAGGTATCGATTATCACCATAGATTAAGTGTCGCTGAAACCGCATCATTTTGTCAGCGCCTAGCACCTGATACGTTGGACTTTATCGAAGAGCCTATTCGTAATGAGTCGCCAGAGGCTTATAAAACCTTAAGAACGATGACAAATATCCCGTTCGCTATTGGAGAAGAGTTCAGCTCAAAGTGGGCAGCTAAACCTTATATTGAACAGGGGCTGACACAATATTTACGTATCGATGTGTGCAATATTGGCGGCTTAACTGAAGCGATGAAAGTATCAGGTTGGGCAGAAGCGCATTATATCGATGTCATGCCCCACAACCCATTGGGGCCAGTATGCACCGCCGCTACAAACCATTTTGCCGTAGCGTTACCAAACTTTAGCTTAATGGAAACACATCAAGGGCCGTTTAGTCCGTTTGGCGCCCATGATGACAAACTGTTTCCGCAACAGCATAAGTTAGAAGGCAATAAATTTATCGTGCCTGATGTACCGGGTTTAGGTGTTGAAGTGAATGAAGCTGAATTTAGAAAGTCGACCCCAATAGAGGTTGAAGCGCCGCATTTAAGTAAGCGTGACGGTTCACACACTAACTGGTAATTAATCCTATGACTACGACTATGACTATGACTGAAGAAACACTATGACTAAAGAAACATTAGCCGTGCAGCAATACGATAACAGAGTGAATTTTGTGGGTGAAAGCCCATTATGGCATCCGCTGCGCAGTACCTTATATTGGGTCGATTTCCCTAATAATCTATTAATGGGTAAAAATGACAATGAATCAATTGAATATACTTTTGATGAAATGGTCACCGCAATTGGATGGATTGACGAGCTTCATTTATTAATAGCCACAGCAACAGGCTTGTATCAATTTAATCTCGAGTCAAAGCAAAAATCTTTAATGGTTCATGTTGAGCATGAATTACAAAGCAATCGCAGTAATGATGGCCGCGCTGATCCATGGGGCGGTTTTTGGATAGGCACCATGAATACTGATGCCAAAGCCGATGAGGGTGCGTTTTATCGTTATTACCACGGCGAGTTACGAAAGGTTATCCCTGATTTGTCCATTCCCAACGGAGTGTGTTTTGATCTTTCTCGCCAGCGTTGTTATTTCACTGACTCAGCGAAACAGCAAATCTATGTGATAGCGCTTGATGCAAACACTGGCTGGCCTATACAAGATGCCGTTAACGCCACACTGTTTTACGACTTTTCAAATACGGCGGTGTCACCTGATGGCGGCATTGTCGATGCTGACGGAAATCTTTGGGTATCACTTTGGGATGGCGGGGCAGTCATGTGTATTTCGCCTGATGGGGTTGAGCTTAAGCGTATATTGGTTGGTACCCCCAGAGCAACATGCCCAGCATTTGGTGGTGATGAAGCACAGCTATTGTTTACCACAACCGCTGCCTGTGGCCTTGAAGATGAAGCCATATCCCAAGTCATTCATGGTGCAACGCTATTAGTGATGGAAAAAGTGAATGGCGTTTTTGAACCTGCAGTGAAAGTGTAATTTACAATAGTGCTATTTAACATAAATATCGAACAACGCTGGCTGCTAGTTCTAGTGGTCAGTTCTTCGTGTTGTCGTTTTTATCGGTCTAAAGTGAGTTGTTAGATAGATACAGGCTCATTTTCGTCACCAAGTGATTTGCCACTTTAATCAAATCAAAGCCGTGGTGCTTCGGCTTTTAATTGTAAAGAACAGACTACAAGGGTAGCGGTTCAGCCCTCTTGGTTTATTTATAAACCATAGTTCCAGCAGGCCCAGCCAGATCTTCGAAAAACGAAAATATTTCCAATGAGGGACCATTCAGATTTGAACCTGATTGGTATTGTTTACGTTGTTTTTCGAAAAACTAATTATGGAGCACAGTTAATTTCTGTGGTCATCAATTTGTTTGTTAAAAAATATCGAGAATAGAAGAAAAGCCCATGATCCCAATTTTTAACTAGAAGCGCTCTTTAACGAGAGCAATTCTTTTACTAGATTCCAAAATTTAACGGTATCAACCCACCCTTAAACATAGTATGTTTATAAACATATAAGGTGAATTGCTTTTGTCATACTATTCATTTTATTATCCACAAACAAGGCACTGTATATAACGCACAACACAAGGCTAAACTCACATGCTCTTTAACATTAGGTATACAAACTCTTCATTGCTCATTTTACTCACTGTCGCCACTATGAGTTGTAGTGTTGAGGTCGAAAAAGACCAGGTTCAAGCGATAGAGGCTAATGAATCAGCAGCATATAACACAATGGCTGTATTGCCTTATTCAGATCCAAAAAATCATGGTGACTGGATACTTAATCCCGAGGTCAGTGATGAATTTGAGACCGATACATTAGATGAAGACAGATGGTATATCGTTGGTAAATTTGAAAACGGCAAGCCCGTTTATAAGCATCCAGACAAGCCCAATAAAAAAGTCTGGAAAGGCCGAGCACCGTCGCAGTTCTCTGGTAAAAACTATCGTTTAGAAAATGGAAAGCTAATACTAGAAACCCGTTGGGAGCCAGATTTCCCGTTCACCGATGAGATTAGAGTTCCTGTTTTCGGGGATGCGCTGCCCCATGAAAATCTCACTACAGCCTGTATCATTTCCCGCAAAGAGTTCAAATATGGCTACATTGAGATTAAGAGTAAGGCAGCAGATGCTGAAATTACCAGTGCTTTTTGGGCGATGGGACATCAACTAGAAATCGATTTCTTTGAACAGTTTGGCGATCATCGCGATCCAGAAAAATTAGAACTGGATAAAGAGCTTTGGTGGTCAATTCGAGACTGGAGTAAAAATACCAGTAAACCGGGTAAGCCAACTTACACAGAGCATAAAGACCTAGGATTTAGAGTCGCTGATGATTTCCACATCTACGGTATTGAATGGAATGAAAATGGCTTTAAATACTATGTCGATGGGGTATTATTTTCAGATGTAAGCGCCGATGACGTTCGAAAATGGGCCTATGAAAACCGTGAGGTGAGCGAAGATTACGACGGATACGTAGCGACTAAACCCATCAGTATTTGGTTAGACCAAGAAACCTTTCCTTGGCACGGTGTCCCTGATAGTAAAGCCGATTTAGAGCTTAATAGTCCTGAAGATAAAAAAGATGACGGAATTGTCGATTTTGAAATTGAATACGTCAGAGTATGGCAAAAATAATTCAACGACGAGTCGTAGTTGTGCTCGTTAGACTTAGGTGGCCCCTTACCTTTGTAGGAGCCACTTTCTTTCGTCATGGGGCAACTCTGATGAGAGATGAAGCTTTTTTAATCGTAATATTGCCTAACTCTGGCATAGGAACATAGCTGCTATTTTTCAGATATCAGGCATGCACTGTAATACAATATGTCTACTTTGATACTCTGATTTGATACTCTGATTTGATACTCAAAAAAGTAGGCTCAGATCAAATTGTATTATCTACGACAGATTCGTTCTGAATTATCTATACCTTAAACTTATCCACTTTAAAGCCTATACTAAATCCCTCAAAGATAAATAATAATTTAATCAGTTGTTTATCTAATTTCTTGTCACGTTTTTTGAAATGAAGTTAGGTCCTCTCTCATTAAATCCCTCCAATTTATTCGCCGATCATAAATCTGTTTAAATTCCATATAAACATATTGCTTACTTAAACATCATATGTTTAAATCATGTTAATAAAATGATTTGCACCTGTAGCGAAATGCTTCGACCATCTGTAGCTTCGTCGTAAATCAAATTTATTAACATAAAAAAATCAGTGGTAGTCGATATCTTTGCAGTGCTGGAGTTTTGCTTAGTTTGCGAATGAGTTGCGTGAATTACTGCCGCAGTAAGTAACATCGGTTGGTTAAACCATGGAATGTAAACAAAACATGGTGTCAGCCAATGTTAATTTTAAAACTCGACTTTCGAGGTTTGGGGAAACTATTTTGTTAGAGAACACATTGTCAGAGAGCACTTCGAAAGAGTCTAAACTTGTTTCGAGCCAAGCTTCGAAAAGCAAAAACATTCAAGCGATAAAGTTTTCATTAATTGCCGCTTTTGGTGGCTTTGTATTTGGCTTAGATGCCGCCAACATTTCTGGTGCGCTGCGCTTTGTTAGCTCCCAATTTGAATTAACTAGTATGCAAACCGGCAACGTGGTCGGTTGCGCTATTGTAGGGGTGATTTTAGCGCTATTTTTTACGGGGAGTTTATGTCAGCACTTTGGCCGTAAGAAAGTGTTACTGGCTATTGCCTTGACCTATTCATTGTCTACCGTGATCTCAGCATTTGCTAATAGTTACGAAATGCTGGTTGTAGGGCGTTTTATTGGCGGAGTCGCCTTTGCCTCAATCACCGTATCTGCCATGTATATTGGTGAAATCGCACCAGCCAAACAGCGAGGGCAATTTGTATCGGTCAATCAGTTATTGATTACGTTAGGAAGCTTAGTTGCCTTTGTTGTTAACTATTTTCTAATCAAATCAATGGGCAATATTGAAGTATTAACGGATGAGAATATTTGGCGAGTGATGTTAGGGTTTGAGCTAGTACCTAATATTATTTGGTTCGGTTTATTACTAACCATCCCTGAGTCTCCACGCTGGTTGATGAGTAAGCAACGACATAAAGAAGCTGAACAAGTATTCAGTGACATTTCAGATCCATCTGAAGTGCCTGCAATGATGGACGATATTAAACAAACTATTGCACAAGATAGTAACACCTCAGTGATTCAGCAGCTTAAGTTACTGTTTAGTAAACCCATGCGTTTTTTAGTCATTCTTGCTGTGTGTTATGCCGTTGTTCAGGGTGCGACAGGGATGAATGCGGTGTTATTTTACGCACCTACCGTGTTTGAACAAATCGGTATGAGTGTTGAAGATACCTTTTTACAAACCATAGTGCTCGGCGCAATGTCGGTTTTATTTACCCTTGTTGCAATATTCACGGTTGAGAAATGGGGTCGTAAAGTATTAACCGTTGGCGGCTTATTATTAATTACCGTCGCACACTGTTCAATTTGGTATGGTTTTGACAATGCAACTTACGTTATTAACCAACCTGCGATTGAAATAATTGCTGAGCAAGGTGTTGATGCAAATAAACTCATTCCATTTATTGGCAAAGATTACCACAGTGATGTAGCGTTAAAGGCTGATCTAGCCAGCGTGTATTCTAAAAAAGAGTTACCGTTAGTCAGTGGCACAGTTATTAATGCCTCGATTAATATTAACCCAGCATTTGTTTTGTTTGGTTTATTTGCTTTTTTAGCGGCGTTTAACATGTCCATAGGCCCTATTATGTGGGTCATATTTTCAGAGATTTTTTCAAGCCGGGTTCGCAGTGTTGCACTGCCGTTTGCGGCATTAGTACAAAGTATATCGAGTTGGAGTATCCAACAGTTTTTCCCTTGGCAGCTTGAAAACATGGGCGCTGCGAATACCTTCTTGTATTACGGCGGGGTAGCCTTTGTGGGTTGTTTTGTGATGATGCTAATTTTGCCTGAGACCAAAGGTAAATCCATCGAAGCCATTGAAAGACAATTAGTGAAACAGGGATAAATTACTCGCTTAACGCGGTTGTTAACACGTTAGCGCTAATCGCTGTAATCAAGAGTTGTTTCAGAACAAAATAATAAGTAGAGAAGTCATATGTCAGATCGGTTGAAAGGTGAAGTTGCTATCGTTACGGGTGGTGCTGATGGAATAGGTCGCACTATCGCTTTAGAGTTTTGTCAGCAAGGCGCGAAAGTGTGTGTTGCTGATATGAACAGTGAACTAGGGCTTGATGCTGTTGAAGCGTTAGTGACAAAAGGTTACCAAGCTATATTTGTGAAAACCGATATTTCAGATGAAGCCATGGTCGATGCCATGGTCGCTATAACGGCGGCAGAACTTGGCGCGCCAACAATATTAATTAACAATGCAGCGTTGATTAGTCCGGGTAATAAGATTGAGTCTGTTGGCGTTGATGCGTGGAAAAAGAGCTTTTCAGTTAACGTTGATGGTATGTGGTATTGCAGCAAAGCCGTTTTACCCCATATGAAAGCCAATGGCCGCGGCAGTATTGTTAATGTCGGGTCAGTGCATTCATTTAAAATAGTACCTGGGTATTTTCCTTACGCAGTGACAAAACATGCGGTTATAGGGCTCACTCGAAACCTGGCGGTTGAATTCGCTCAGTATAATATTCGTGTTAATGCGTTATGTCCTGGAATGATTGAAACGCCGATGGCATTTAAGTCGTGGGAAGCGACAGACGATCCACAAGCGTCAAGACAAGCTATGGGTGAAGTGCATCCGTTAAAACGTAATGGCACCACTGAAGAGGTCGCGAAACCGGCATTGTTTTTAGCCAGCCAAGATTCAAGCTTTATGACAGGACAAAGCCTAGTGGTTGATGGTGGTCGTTCGGTTATTTATCACGATTAACACCTCAATTGTTGGAACATAAAAGTGGCCACTATGGTGTCTTTACAAAAGTCGATTAAAGACGGTTTTGAGCTTATTACCATTGCCAACAATACCCTGTCTTTTACCGTGGTGCCTGCCATTGGTGCGAAAATAATTTCATTAAAATCGATGCTTACTGGCAGAGAGTGGCTTGAACAACCTCAAGGCGCTCATGCTTTTTTGAAACAGCCAAATTATGGTGAGTCATTCGTCAATGGCTTTGATTGTGGTGGTTGGGATGAATGCTTCCCCAGCATCAATGGCGAGCAATACGCTTTGCCTGCGCTTAGGCATGTATTAATTCCTGATCACGGTGAGCTATGGTGTTTACCGTGGCAAGTCACTGAAATTGTTGAGTCTTCGAATTTCATCTCGTTGACGCTTCGCTGTGTGGGTAAACAGTTACCTTATGTGTTTACGCGTACCTTAACTCTTGCCGCTGATGCTAACCATATCGATATTCAATACCAGCTTACGAATAACAGCGACTATCAATTACCCTTTGTGTGGTCAATGCATCCGATTTTTGCTGCTGAAAAAGGCATGACCATAGCGCTTTCAACAGTGATTAACCGCTTTAAAACCGACAGTGGTTTTAAAGCGTTTTTTAATACAGATGCTATTACAGCGCAATGGCCTTATAAAAAACAGCAGCAAGGTAAATGGATTGATTTGGATAAGGTGTTAGCACCAGACAGTCACTTTTCCTGCAAGCTTTATAGTGATGATTTATCAACGGATGCTATTAAAAATCAGTCTATTGAGGTTGCTTTAGTTGAGCCGCCTTCAGCCAGTGGCGCTTATCAACAACGTTGTGGTTTTAGATATGATAGTCATGATATTTCACATTTTGGCTTATGGCTTAATTATCGAGGCTGGTCTGGCAGTGATCAACCGCCTGCCTATGTCGTGGGTTTAGAGCCTTGCTTAGGGGGGGCTGATTCACTCAATGAAGCGATTAAGCGCGATGATTATTACTTCATCAACCCCAATAGTAAACGTAACTGGTCGGTACAATGCTTTATTGTGTAATTGCTATTAATGAGTGTGTTTAATTACTAAGTAGCTGTTATAAAATGACTTAGTCTTAATCCTTATCGTAAAAAGTTATTTTGATTGTTTACATGTTCACAAACTAATTACATTTCTATATTGTTTTATCAAACATCATATGTTTAAATACTTATCATGTATCGCGTTATCAATATGCTTATTTGACTACTGATTAACGGGTTCAGTTAAAAGCTTATTACCTAGTTTGTTTTGAATTTTTCACATGGAGCGTTGCTAATGCTGTCTAAACAACTTTATATCGGCGGTAAACTCATATCGAGCGGATCAACCACTGATGTTATTAATCCTGCAACTCTTTTATCGGTAGGCAGCATTGCTGCGGCAGATATTCCTCAAGCTGAATTAGCGCTTGAAGCTGCACAAAAGGCGTTTCCAATTTGGTCTAAAACATCTATTCAACAACGTACTGAATGGATGTATAAATTACGTGATGCAGTGATAGAAAATGAACAGCATTTACGTGAGTGTGTGCATCTTGAAATGGCTAAGCCTTGGGCATCAACCAAGGAAGACTACCAAATGTTGGTCGACAGTTTAAATTTTTATGCTGATGCCATGCTCAATTTAGCGCAAGAGACATTAGAAGATAAAGAGGGCACCCACGTCCATGAACTTCGCCGCGAGCCAGTAGGGGTTGCTGCTGCATTTCTTGCATGGAATTTTCCGCTGCTTAATCTTGCTTATAAGTTAGGCCCAGCAATGGCTGCAGGTTGTCCTATTGTGATTAAGCCTTCTGTTAAAACCCCATTATCTGCTTATGCCGTCGGTGAACTTTGCGCTCAAATTGGCTTACCTGATGGCGTGGTTAATATTATTTCTGGCCCTGATCACAAAGTGGGCGATGCCATTTCTGCATCCACTATCCCATCTTTATTAACATTAATCGGTTCAACCAATGTCGGTAAGCACGTTATTGGTACAGGGGCTACGTCAATCAAACGCTACTCGATGGAGCTTGGTGGCAATGCACCTGCCATCGTATTTGCTGATGCAGATTTAATCACGGCTGCCGATGTTATTTGCGGCGTGAAATACAGTAATGCTGGCCAAATTTGTGTTGCTCCTAACCGAGTCTTTATTGAAGAGTCTGTGGCTGACGAATTTATTGAAATGGTGTTAACCCGCACTCATTCCGTCAACGTTGGTTTTGATAAAGAGGCTGATATTGGAATGGGACCACTGATGGACGGTGCTTCTTGGCAGCGTATCGATGGCTTAGTAAAAGAAGCGATTGCTCAAGGCGCCAAGTTGTTATCAGGTGGCGGTAAACCACCAGGATTAGACACCGGATATTTTTACAGTCCTACCGTGTTACTGGGTGTGACACCTGAAATGGCGATATCGAAAGAAGAAGTTTTTGGACCAGTTATTAGCATTGCTACCTTCAAAAATCATCAAGATGTACTGAACCTTGCTAATGATACTGATGCGGGCTTAACCGCTTATGTGTTTACTCAAAATCAAACGACAGCGGACCATTTTGCGGACGAACTTCGTTTTGGCGAAGTACAAATTAATGGGATTAAATATGCCATTAATTTACCGCATTTTGGGATTAAGCAGTCAGGAGTTGGAGTTGATTGTTCGTTGCTAGCGCTCGACGATTACTTGGCTTTTAAACGCATCTCACGTGCGCTTTAATCAGATTAATTTGGGACTATTATTGAATGAAAATTACTGAAATTATAAGCCACGTTCTGCAGTACGATCTTGAAGAAGAGTTAGGTTACTCGCAGCAGTATTATGCCAAACGTACTACTCACCTAGTCGAAATTAAAACGGATGTTGGCATAACAGGTTGGGGTGAGTGTTTTGGTGGCGGCGGAATCGCTTTTGCCAACAAAACAATCGTTGAAAAAGTGATTCAACCTATGATCCTTGGTATGGATCCGCTAGATCGCGAAGTGATCTGGCATAAGGTGTACAACTTAATGCGCGACCATGGTCAAAAAGGCATGCCTATTCAGTCTTTGTCGGGTGTGGATATCGCTTTATGGGATATTGCCGGTAAATTTCTTGATCAGCCCGTCTATAAGTTACTGGGCGGTGCCTTTAGAGACCGTATCCCAGCTTACGGTTACGGCATGATGCTACAGCGTCATGACGACCTTGAAGCACGCTTTACCGATGAAAGTGCCCGCATTAAAGAGATGGGCTTTAAAGCGATGAAAATGAAAATCGGTTTAAGTCCTGATAGAGATATTAAATTAGTTGAAGCTGTACGCCGCGGCATTGGTGATATGCAATTAATGGTCGATGCAAACCATGCCTATACCACCAGAGAGGCGATCCCTCTGGGACGTGAGCTGCAAAACCTTGGCGTAAATTGGTTTGAAGAACCCGTAGCACCTGAAGATAAACAAGGTTATCGAGAACTGTGTGAAGCCTTAGATATGACCATTGCAGGTGGTGAAGCAGAATTCACCCGCTGGGGTTTTAGAGACTTAATTGAAAATCGCTGTGTGGATTTATTGCAACCTGAAGTTTGTGCATTAGGTGGCATTACTGAATACCAAAAAGTATTAGCGATGGCACACGCACATTTTATTCCGGTAATAAATCATGTTTGGGGCTCTGCTATTGCTGTGGGTACCAATTTGCATTTATTGGCAGCATTACCTGATTTACCAGGCGCAGCTCATCCAATTCAGCCGATGCTCGAATACGATACTACTCCGAATTTATTCCGTGAAGACTTACTTAAAGAGCCATTAAACATTCTTAAGCAAGTTAAAGAAAACGATGGCACGGTTGCACTTCCACAAGGGACTGGTATTGGCGTAGAGCCAGATCCAGACTTCATAAAACATTATGAAGTTTTCTAAGCCCACATCATTGTAGAGAATTTTTAAATGACAGAGCAATCGTCACCCACGCCTGTACTTATTGCAGTCGATTGGGGGAGTAGTAATTTTCGCGCCTTTTTATTGGATAAACGCGGCAAAATCTTGTCTGAAGTATCGGCGCCTCAAGGTATGTTATGCCTTAAAAAAGATGAATTTGAAGCTGCGCTTTTAGCCCATATACAGCCATGGGTTACAGACTTTTCAGTGCCAGTGTTAATGGCCGGCATGGTGGGTAGCGCACAAGGTTGGGTCGATGCAGGCTATATAGATTGCCCAGCAGATGCTAAACAAGCCGCGATGAAATTATGTCATGTGGATAACGAATCGAAATTGTCTATTCGCATTGTACCGGGCGTTAAGTGTCAGACTGCTAATTTACAACCTGATGTTATGCGCGGTGAAGAAGTGCAGGTATTCGGCGCCGTATCATTGATTGAGCACGAGTTGGGTTTATTAAACAATGCTCAATTAGATAAGTTAGTTTTTTGCTTACCTGGAACCCATTCTAAGTGGATAAAAATGGCTAAGAATGATCAAGGTCAACCAATCGTAGAAAGCTTGTCGACTCAAATGACGGGCGAGATGTATAACATCGTAGTTGAAAACAGCATTCTTGGAAAAGGCGTAGATAAACAAGCGACTGATGTTGATATGGATAGCTTTTTACAAGGCGTACATACCAGTCAAAGGGAAGGGGGTTTGCTGCACCATTTATTTAGCGCGAGAACTTTACGACTAGAACAGCGATTAGATGACAAGCATGTTTGTAGTTATATTTCAGGATTACTGATTGGCGCTGAATTGTGTTCAGTGTTGGCGGCATCATCCCTTGAACATATTTATCTCATTGGCAGTTCGACTTTAAACACACTTTATGCTCAAGCGCTAAAAGAACTTGGTTTACTTTCAACCCCAGTGAGCAGCGAGAAAGCCTCTGCTTTAGGCATGGTGATGGTAGCTGAGCAAGCGAATTTAATTAAATCAAAGGAAGTGCATTAAATGCCGATTACTCTTAAAGAAGCCATGAGCAAAATGCCATTGGTTGCAATTTTACGTGGCGTGACACCTGCTGAAGTATTAGATGTTGCAGATATTTTAGTGACCGCTGGATATCGCGTTATAGAAGTTCCTTTAAACTCACCGTCGCCTTACGAAAGTATTAAGTTACTTAGTGATAGATATGGTAACGATGTCATCATTGGTGCTGGCACTGTTGTTAGCCAGGAACAAGTTGATTTAGTCGAAGCTGCGGGCGGGCGTATTATTATTTCTCCCCATGCTGATGCAAAATTGATTCGGTACAGTAAAGCGAAAGACCTTTATTGTGTCCCCGGTTTTTTCACACCATCTGATGCTTATGCGGCTATTAATGCGGGTGCAGATTCGCTTAAATTATTCCCAGCTGATGCATTTGGCCCTATGGGGTTAAAAGCAATGTCAGTTGTTCTTCCTGATATTGATATTTTACCTGTAGGGGGAGTTTCACCAGACACTATGCAAGCATTTATTGATGCTGGTGCCAGTGGGTTTGGTTTAGGAAGCGGCTTATATAAGGCTGGGATGAGTGTTGAGCAAGTTAAGCATAACGCTTTGGCATATGTCCAAGGTTATAAAAGTACCTTAACAGCCCACTAGGCCAGAACTTTAGAGTTCAATAATGCCGTAAACTGAGTTCAGTGTGTTGTTTTAGTTCAGTCATTTCAGAGATGATTTTGAACTTGTCTGTTGTTGCTATTATACAAATAGTGTTGTTTTACTTTCCTGTATACTTATTCCTAGTAAGTATCTGTTGTAGCTTTAGCAGCCGAAAGGCTGCTATTTTTTTAGTTACTTCTGCTTTTGATCTAAAGCATCAATTTATCTAATATGAAGTCAATATATTATCATTAAGTCTCAATCGTAGATTGTTTCAATTGACACCTTAAACATACTATGTTTATATTTAACCTATGAGTGAATTAATATATTACGATTTAAAATGCACCCAAGGAATGTCGCCTAGTCTTTCTGTACAAGTTGCTAAAGAACTCGGTCGCCGCATTGTTTCTGGTGCTTTCGAAGCCCACAGTCTTATTGACGATGAAAATGCCTTGGCGTCTCGGTATCATGTTAGTCGAGTGGTAGTTCGTGACGCTGTAAAGATTCTAGTAAGCAAAGGTTTATTAGAAGTGCGGCGGGGCATTGGTACTCGTGTTCAATCACGAGATAAGTGGAATATGCTGGATGATGACATTCTTGCTTGGCATTTATCAGCGCCACCCAATCTTAATTTTTTGAAGCAGTTAATGGATGTACGATTAGCATTTGAGCCTAAAGCCGCGCGATGGGCTGCTGAGCGTGCGACGGATGCAGACATTGCTGAAATTGCCAAAGCAGTTGAAGGAATGGCGCAGGCTTCTGGTACTGCAGAAGACTTTATTATTGCCGACTCTTTGTTTCATAAAGCGGTGATGAAAGCGGCAAACAATGGTTTTCTGGCATCGATGGAAGGCGTTATATATTCTGCGTTATTGGTAAGTATTAAAATGACCAATAAAGACCCTCGAGACAATGGAGCGTCGGTTCCTTTTCATCGAGATGTGTATGAAGCCATTTTTAATCGTGATGGTGACAAAGCTGAGAAATTAACCGAAAAACTGCTCAATGATGCCAGTATTCGCCTTTCTCTTAGCCAAAGTGACAATAATTAACATCAGATGGTTGTGTATCATCACAAAATCATATACATAGTATGTAGTTATATTTCTTGGGATAGAATAATTACATGAGTGAACTAACATACTACGATTTAAGAAGAACAAACTCGATGTCGCCGAGTTTGCCGGTTCAAGTAGCAAAAGAGTTAGGTCGTAGGATTGTTGCTGGAACGTTTGTGCCTGGTACGCTTATTGATGATGAAAATAAACTGGCTGAACGCTATCAAGTCAGTCGAGTTGTCGTTCGTGATGCGGTAAAAATTCTTGTTGGTAAAGGCTTATTAGATGTACGCCGAGGAATTGGTACTCGTGTTAAACCTAGAAATAACTGGGCTTTACTTGACGATGATGTTTTAGCTTGGCACCTTTCTGCACCACTTAATCCTGACTTTTTAACTCAATTGATGGAGTTTAGACTCGCATTTGAGCCTAAAGCTGCCAGTCTCGCAGCATTAAATGCCACGGAAGAAGATATTCAAGCAATTACTCAAGCGCTGGCTGAAATGGAAGCGTCTACAAGCGATGTGGATCGTTTTGTGATTGCAGATGCACACTTTCACAGTGCTATTTTAAAAGCGTCTCATAATGAGTTATTCATTTCGATGGAATGTGTCATCTTTTCGGCATTGCTAGTCAGTATTCGTGTGACTAACCAAAATGATGCTGAAAACAAAAGCTCAATACCCTTTCACAAAGAAGTGTTTGATGCGATTAAAGCAAAAGACAGTACGTTAGCCCAGTCGTTAACAGAAACCTTGTTGAGCGATGCTAAGGCAAGGCTTGTAGAACTTATGTAATTTCTGCATGTGTCATGGCTAGCAGCATTATCTGATAGATAAAATTAATGTGCTTAAACCTTGAGGTTTAAGCACGTTTTTATTTATGGCTTAGAAGTAATCCATATTGATCCTCTAAACATCACATGTTTAACTGTATGGGATTGAATCAAATTAATTTTTACTGTTTTACCGTCTCTTTCTCTCATTGCTTAAATTAAGCCACATAAGGATTTAGTGTGTCCAATATATCAAAAACAGTTGATCAACAAGCATTACGTTTTAAATCGATAGCAGAGCATTTAGTAGCACAGCGTAATGCTACACAGCCTAAGTCTGAATTTAATTTATTACAGTCGCCTAAAACTTTGGCTGATGCTCATGCTGTACAGCAATTGATGATAGCCCTACATGATCATGCTCCCTTAGGTTGGAAATGCCTTACCCCAAGAGAAGATGGCAGTATTATCGCAGCACCATTGTTGGGGCAAGTTGTTGAAACTCAGGTGGTATGTCAAATGAAAGCGGTTAATGGCCAAGCATTGATAGAACCTGAAATCGCATTCTTACTCAGAAGTAACTTACCCAGTGGCAAACATTACAGCGAAGCAGAAATAGATGCTGCCATAGGTTCAACTCATATGGCATTAGAGCTTATTCAGCCGAGGTTTAGTCAAGGTTATAAAGCTAATCATTATGAGCGTTTAGCTGACGGTTTAAGTAATCAAGGTTTATTTATTGGCCCTGAAATTGAGAAAGCGGCGGCTTATAAAGCGGCTGGCATAAACATTACAATGACTCAGGCAGGGATTAAACATGATTATATCGGTGTTCACCCATGTGAATTACCTCAAAATCCTATGTATTGGCTGGTTAACTATTTATCTGCATTAGGAATCGAGTTAAATGCGGGAGAGTACATTATAACGGGGTCATACCACGGCGTAATAAAGGTCGATATGGATACGCCTTTATCCGTTGTTTATGACAACTTAGGAGAGTTTGAAGTGAGTTTTTCACATAACTAGTGTTGCGATTAATCGTGTTGACGTTAAAGTAGTCAATAGCCTAAACTATGAATAATAATGTCACTGTGGTTGTTTATTCAGTCACAGTGAATTTGTTTTCTTATAATTATTTTGAAATAAACCCGTATTTTTTTCAATATTGTGTTTAGTTCTTGTTGACTAAAATGCAATTCGACATTACTTTCTTTTTCCAATATTAATCTTCTTTTAACAAGGTAAAACCTAATGACAGAGCCATCTGCGATCAGTTTGATCCCGCCTTTGGTTGTAATAATGTTAGCCATATTTTTACGCAGACCGATTTTAGCCTTAGTGGTAGGGGCAATTGTCGGCTTAATCTTGGTCGAGCCCAGTGACGTGTTGAATAATTTTTCGGAAATTTCGCTCAGCGTGATGGCCGATGAAACCATTGGCTGGCTGATCTTAGTGTGTGGCACCTTTGGCGCTTTGATCGCGTTACTCGTCAGAACTGGCGGCGCGTTTGCTTTTGGCAAAAAAGCCTTGTTGGTTGCAACAGGGCCAAAGTCATCATTAATGATGACGTTTGTATTAGGTGTGGCCATTTTTATTGATGATTACCTTAACGCGCTCACTGTGGGTGAGACCATGAAGCGCGTCACCGATAAATATAAAATCTCCCGTGAGATGCTCGCATATGTGGTTGATTCTACCGCAGCACCTATTTGTGTGTTGGTGCCTTTATCCACTTGGGCAGTGTTCTTCTCTGGTTTATTAGTGGACAACGGCATTGCCGAATCGGGGCAGGGCATTGCGGTATATATGCAGGCGATTCCTTATATGCTCTATGCCTGGGTGGCGGTGATCATGGTGCCATTGGTTATTTTAGGGGTAATACCGCTAATTGGACCGATGAAAAAAGCAGAACTTAAAGCTAAACAAGGTATTGGTATTCCTGTTGATGAGTCTGCAGAAACCCACACCAGCGATGACTATGGGGTAAAGGCGATTGAAGACAATTTCAGTGCCGCCGACGAACAAGGCAAGTTACATAATTTTTTAGTACCCATCATCTTATTAGTCGGTTTTACCGTGTACTTTGATATTGATGTTTGGCTTGGATTATTGGCGACGATGGCTATCACCATTCCTTATTATACCGTGCAAAAATTAATGCCGTTATCCGATATGATGGAGCAAATGATTGATGGTTTTAAAAGTATGTTGCCTGCAATCGGTACTGTGATCGCTGCGTTTATTTTTAAAGATGTTTGCGATAAATTATTGCTGCCACAATTTGTAATTGAAAGCTTAAGCCCCTATATGACTGCGCAAATGTTACCAGCAGTGGTATTTGTCGCAATGGCGGTTTTAGCGTTTGCTACGGGTTCAAGCTGGGGCATCTTTGCTGTCTCCATCCCCATTGTGATGCCGTTAGCCCAAGCTGTTGGCGCGGATATGCCACTCGTAATAGGCGCGCTGCTTTCTGCGTCATCTTTTGGCAGTCAGGCGTGTTTTTATAGTGACTCCACCGTACTCGCTGCCCAAGGTGCAGGCTGTAATTTAGTTAGCCATGCGGTAACGCAATTACCTTATACGCTTATTGCCGCTGGCATTACCTTTATTGGGTTTATTTTTATTGCTTAGAATATAAGTTCATAAGTCGAGGTTATCGCATTAAACCCGTGTTGATACTGAATGATTGTCAGTATCAACACGGGTTTTTTTATGGGATAGTGATTATAAATAAATCAACCGTGGAGTCGCTGACAAATGGGGCTATCAAATCAACAAGCGATAACCAAAAATGTGGATTCTGAATCATTCACTGGTTGTAAATTAGCTCTGATTTTTGAACATAAATTGGTGGTGTACTTAAGGGATGATAAAACCAATATTCCGTTCCCGAATCAGTGGGACTTTCCCGGTGGTGGCCGCGAAGGCAAGGAGTCGGCCCAAGAGTGTGTGCTTAGAGAGTTACATGAAGAATTTGACATTAGGCTGCCAATAGAGCGTTTGATATATCAACAGCGGGGGATTAATCAAACTGCAAATGGCCACTCCTACTTTTTTGTCGCTTATATTACTCAAACTGAACTAGATGCGATTAATTTTGGCTCAGAAGGCCAATATTGGCAATTGATGACGATTACCGATTATTTGGCTCATCCAGCTGCAATAGCGCCATTAAAACAAAGGTTACAGCAGTTTTTAGCAACGAATTAACGCGTTTATTGAGTCACTCATTAATACTGAGCACCCAAAAAGTTAAACCTACATATTAAGGATGATCATGTACCTACCTAAAAAATTACAAATGCAGTCTAACGAGGCTTTAGACTTTATCCAGCAGTATGGCTTTGCTCTGCTTAGCTCGAGCGATTTACAAGCCTCTCATCTGCCATTAATCCTTAAAACTGATGCTGACGGTAATCACACGTTATATGGCCATATGGCAAAAGCCAATAATCATTGGAAAACATTGGATTTACAATCTGTGCTGGCGGTATTTTCCGGTCCTCATGGGTATATTTCACCTACTTGGTATGACGGTTTTCCTGCGGTGCCAACTTGGAATTATGCCGCGGTACATGTCACAGGCACTTTTGAGCTAACTGATAACAATGAAACCATTTTGCATTTAACTGACACCATTGCTAAATATGAGCCTGAGTTACTGCAGCACGGTGGCTTTATTCCCCATGATTACCGCGATAAATTGGCAAAAGCCATTGTTGGTTTTAAAATTTCAATTACTGGCGTTGAAGGAAAACTCAAGTTAGGCCAGCATCGCTCAGAGGCTGATCAACTAGGGGTATTAGCGGGTTTGGCCAAATCGACAAACTTAGATGCTCAGCAGTTATATCAATATACTAAGCAAATGTTGAGTCAAACATAAGCATGGGCAGCGATGTGTGTTACTTAAACTGAATAAATCTTAGTTAAGGGGCGTTAATGCAGCAGTTAGGCAACAAGGGTTATGTTATTTCAACGGATCAAAATAAATTAGATATCAGTGTTATTCACGGTTTTATCTCACAAAGCTATTGGGCCAAAGGGATGCCGATAACAGTATTAGCCAAGGCCATTGAGCATTCTTTGTGCTTTGGGGTATTTACTGACGAAGACCAGCAAGTTGGTTTTGCCCGCCTTATCACAGATAGAGCCACATTCGCCTATCTAGCTGATGTGTTTATTACTGATCTACATAGAGGAATTGGTTTAAGTAAGTTACTCATCGAAACGGTGATAAGTCACCCCGATATACAGGGATTAAGGAGAATGATGCTGGCCACAAGGGATGCTCATGGCCTTTACGCTCAGTATGGTTTTCTGCCGATAGATAATCCCGAAATATTAATGCAAATTTGGCGGCCAAACATTTATCAGCAAGCACAAAATGATACTTAATTGTGGCTTGTTGACAGTGTTTGAGCGCGCTTTAAATAACCACTTAATGGCAACCAAATTAACCCGCACAATAACCCACTTACGACGCCAATTAAGTGAGACTCTGTGGCGACTCTGGCATTGATCAGCTCACTGACGCTGTCACTGGCGCCAAAATAGGTTTCATAACCAGCTTTGATGATGACCCCTAACAATAACAAATAGCCTGATTTAAAGCCTTTTCGGATATCAAGTAGCGCGCCAAAAGTGAAAAGTCCGTGTAATAGCCCGCTTAGCCCCACATAACCCTTTAGTTCTGGGTAAAACCAATATAAGCCGAGCCCTTCAAGCATTGCCAAACTCAAAAATAAGCCTGCGAGTTTAACGCTATGCTGTTTGTAGTGGGTCTCATGCAAAAACAAAATCACCCAAAAACCGGCTAGGTTCATTAGTAAATGCCACAAGTTAGTATGCAGAATATTACCACTAAGCAGTCGCCACCATTCACCTTGGGTAATTGAGTCATAGCGATAAGCCAGTAAACTGTCGATATCTATTTGTGCAAGAGGCAGTAAATTTAAGGCAAATAATGCTGCGCAAATGACGCTCACTATAGTTGCAAAAACATATACGCCAATTTGAGTTTGCTTATTTGCCATGTCAGTAACCCTATTTTAAGCTTTAGCCATTTTTTGATTAAGCTCAGCCATTACAGTGTCAGCGTTAGCTAAATAATCATCTAAACCACGTTGGCGAAGGGTGCAGGCTGGGCAATCGCCACAACCACAGCCCTTTATGCCGTTGTAACAGGTAAGGGTTTCATTTCTGACTAAGGTTAATGCTTGGTATTTATCTGCTAGTGCCCATGTTTCAGCTTTGTTTAGCCACATTAACGGGGTGACAATTTGTAATGGTTTATCCATACCTAACGCCAATGATTGCTGCATAGACTTGATAAATTCATCACGACAATCAGGATAGCCAGAAAAGTCTGTTTCACACACGCCAGTGATAATGGCATCGCACCCTAACTGATAAGCATAAATGCCCGCTAAGGTTAAAAAGAGAATATTGCGCCCAGGGACGAAGGTATTAGGCAGTCCATTATTCATGATCTCATGGGATACCGGAATTGAATCTCGAGTAAGCGCAGACACCGCAAGCTCATTGAGTAAACCCACATCCATGACTTTATGGCTGGCAATGTTTAATTCTTTAGCAAGTGATTGAGCAATTTCAATTTCTTCACGGTGACGCTGGCCATAATCAAAGGTGATGGCATGCACTTCGTCATATTGAGACATTGCTTGAATGAGGCAGGTTGTAGAGTCCTGACCTCCGCTAAATACGACAATTGCTTTAGACATTTTTTTCACCATATAAAATTTAGATATCTACATGTTCCCAGAGCAGACTCATTGAAACAGTTAGTTAATTGAAGCCGTTGATTACGGTCTAAATTATAACGACATTAAGGATAACTTTCATGGTTATTTAACTTTTGATTAGTAGAATTTTAGTGAGATTTTTATAGCAGTGACCTTTTTGTAAAAGCAGCTATTAATAGGCTGATTAATAATCAGCTTTCATCAGACATATGTAATTAGTTGGCAGGTAATCTAATTAAGCAGTCATTATCATGGCCGTTAATGGTTGCAGCTACAGTGAAAATACACTATAAATGCGCCCTTACTGAGAATAAGGCAGCTAAATGAAATATCCAGTTAATGAAGTTTTTGAAACCATCCAAGGTGAGGGCACCTTTACCGGTGTTCCAGCAATTTTTGTTCGTTTGCAAGGTTGTCCTGTTGGTTGTGCTTGGTGTGATACCAAACAGACCTGGGATGTATTAGAAGCAAACAAGGTTTCTCAACAACAAGTTATTGCAGTGGATGGCACCATTGGTCGCTGGGCAAATCATGATGCGCATTCATTATTAACTGCATTTACTGAAAAAGGTTTTACTGCAAAACATATTGTTATTACTGGTGGCGAGCCATGTTTATATGACTTAAGTAAGTTAACCAGTCATTTGATTGAAGCTGGCAACAGCGTGCAGATTGAAACCAGTGGTACTTTCGAGGTTCATTGTCATGAGCAAGTCTGGGTTACCGTGTCACCAAAAGTAAATATGAAAGGCGGCTATAAAGTCTTAAAGGCGGCGCTAGAGCGCGCTAATGAAATTAAGCACCCCATCGCCACCCAAAACCATATTGATGAACTTGATGAGTTATTAGCGGATATTGATGTATCTAATAAAACCATTTGTTTACAGCCTATTAGTCAAAAACCTCGGGCAACTGAACTTGCCATGAAAACCTGTATAAGCCGTAATTGGCGCTTATCAATTCAGACCCATAAATATTTAGATATCGATTAACTAACATATTGAAAAATAATCCCGCCTAATGTCAATTGGGCGGGGTTATTTTTTATAACTGATTTTATGGCTAAATTTTTATAACTTCCCCAAACAACCACTGCTGTTAAAATGTTGCAACTCTAGGTCAAATTCTTCAGTACAACCGATATTGTTATTAATCCATTCATTATTATAATAGGTATCTAAATAGCGCTCACCAGAATCACACAGCAAGGTCACTAACGAGCCTGTTTCGCCTTTTTGTTTCATCTGACAGGCTAACTGCAACACGCCATATAAATTAGTCCCCGTTGATGGCCCTACCTTACGGCCAATATGCTGTGCTAACCAGTTCATGGTCGCAATGGATGCTGCATCAGGGATTTTTTTCATTTCATCCACTACACCTGCGATAAAAGACGGTTCAACCCTTGGGCGACCGATGCCTTCAATATTACTGCCTTTATCGCTGGTAATACTTGCATCACCATTTATATAGTAGTCATAGAATACCGAATTTTCAGGGTCTACCACGCACAGCTTAGTATCAAGTTGTTGGTAATTAAGGTAGCGGCCAATGGTTGCTGAGGTACCGCCAGTGCCTGGGCTCATAACAATCCATGCTGGAATTGGATGTGGCTCTTTTTGCATCTGATTAAAGATAGAGTCAGCAATATTGTTATTGCCGCGCCAATCGGTGGCGCGCTCAGCATAGGTAAATTGATCCATATAATGGCCATTGAGTTGCGCTGCTAGGCGCTGAGATTCTGCATATATTTGGTCAGTTTTGTCGACGAAATGACAACTACCACCATAAAACTCAATTTGTTGGATTTTCTTTTTCGCGGTTGTGGCTGGCATTACCGCAATGAACGGTAGGCCAAGTAACCGAGAAAAGTATGCTTCAGATACTGCAGTACTGCCAGATGATGATTCTATGATGGTGGTATTTTCATTAACCCATCCATTTGAAATCGCATACAGAAACAAAGAGCGGGCTAAACGGTGTTTTAAACTGCCAGTTGGATGGGTGCTTTCATCTTTAAGATAAATGTCGATGCCAGTTAATTGTGGAAGTTCTAACTTAATTAAATGTGTATCGGCGCTGCGTTGAAAATCAGCTTCTATTTTAGCTATGGCTTGATTAACCCATTGTTTAGACATCTGACATCCTAAGTTTGCTGTAATCGGATTATCTTAAAGATAAATAACAAGATCAGGAAGTTAAATTCTAATGTTTTATGAACAAGGTTACATTTTGACGCTAGACAGCAAATTAATAATCGATATCAATAAATGACTAGGATAAGGCTGTGAAGTTGAAACTAAGCAAATCTTGATGATAAAACTGAAGTGAAACTACTGAGAATTGAAATTGAGCTAATTTGAATGAGCTAATTTGAATGAGCTAACTTGATGAACTGAAGTGACTAAAAGAAATGGTGGAGGGAGAAGGATTCGAACCTTCGAAGGCTGAGCCGTCAGATTTACAGTCTGATCCCTTTGGCCACTCG